>ANAW01000114.1:0-80003 GCA_000340945.1 Nocardiopsis synnemataformans DSM 44143
GATGTGCCCGGCGAGCCCGGCCGATTTCGCGCTTGGCCGGGAATCCGCTAGAGTTCTTAACGCAGCGAGGGGCGCTGACGGGGACGAACCCCGGAAGCAGGACTCGCCGCGCGGACGTGGCTCAGCTGGTAGAGCATCACCTTGCCAAGGTGAGGGTCGCGGGTTCGAATCCCGTCGTCCGCTCGAACGGAACCGTTCCGCCTCCCCAGGGCGGTGGAGCGGTTCCGGCTCCGGAGTCCGCTCCGGGGCGCACGCGGACGTGGCTCAGCTGGTAGAGCATCACCTTGCCAAGGTGAGGGTCGCGGGTTCGAATCCCGTCGTCCGCTCGGAGAGGCCCGCATGGGTGTCACTCGACAGCCCCCCATCGCGTTCCGGCGGAGTGGCCGAGTGGTTGAGGCAAGGGACTGCAAATCCCTGCACACGGGTTCGATTCCCGTCTCCGCCTCGCATCAGGCTTTACCTCATCCCCCGATGAGGGCGATTAGCTCAGTTGGTTAGAGCGCTACCTCGACACGGTAGAGGTCACAGGTTCGAGTCCTGTATCGCCCACGGACTTGGGACGACCCGGCTCGGCGGCCTTCGGCCGCNNTTCCCGGGGGGAGACCCCCAGACCCCGAACGGGAGCCCGGCCCGTCCCCGGACACGCTGATGGCCGCGCCGAGGGATCCTCCCCCGGCGCGGCCGACATCGGCCCCTCCCCCGGTCCTCAGGACAGGCGCGGGGTCCGGGGCGGCTCCTGACGGCGGTTCCCGGTCGCCTCGAAGGCCGCCGCGATCCTCAGCAGGCGCGCGTCGTCGTAGGCGCGTCCGGCGAAGGTCAGTCCCACCGGCATGCCCGTGTCGGGCATCGTGCCCATCGGCACCGTCACCGTGGGGATGCCCAGGTGGCGCCAGACGAGGTTGCCGTTGGCGACCCACACACCGTTGCGCCACGCGATGTCGGCGGACTCCGGGTTCACGTCGGAGTCGGCCGGTGCGACGTCGGCCACGGCGGGGAAGGCGATCGCGTCCAGCCCCAGGCGGTCCAGCCAGTCCTCGAAGTCGACCCGGCGCGTCCTCTCCAGGCCTCTGAGCCCCTCCTCCAGATGCGGGATCTCGGTGAGGGAGGTGGCCCCCGTGCGGCGCACGAACTCCGGGTAGAGGGCGATGTCGTCGTCGAACCCGTCGTAGCGGTCCGGGAGGGTGCCCGGATCGTGCGGGAAGATCCGGGCGCCGTCGACCTGCTCCAGGTCGTCCAGACGGGGGTCGCCGTTGGCGCGCAGGAAGTCCTGCCAGGCCCAGGCGGAGAGGTCGAGGATCTCGCGGTCGAGGTACTCCGGGCTCACCAGCCCGCGGGTCCTGACGGTGGGTGCGCCCGGCCGGTCCCCCTCGTAGTTGGTCACCACGGGAAGATCCGTCTCCCGCACGAGGACACCGGCCTCCTCCAGGTCGGCCCGCGCCTGTCCCCACAGCCGCAGCACGCTGGGCCGGGTGGCCACCGGCCCTCCCGTGGGGCCGCCGATGCCGGGATGCTCCGCGGTGCCGGCCGCGGGGTCCTCGCCGGTGTAGAGCCTCGGGGCTCCGATCCGCAGACCCTCCAGCACCGTCCGTGCCCGCTCCGGGCCCTCGCAGCCCAGGTCGGCGTAGGACGCCGGCCGGACCCGAGAGGCCGCCGGGACGTCGATCCAGGGCTGGCTGCGCCAGAAGTCCCCGCGCGGTTCGGCGTCGTCGGCGACGATCACCTCCAGGAGTTCCAGCATGTCGGTCATGGTGCGGGTGTGGGGCACCACGACGTCCATGGTGGGCACCAGCGGCCAGTTCCCCCGGATGGAGATCACCCCCCAGGACGGGGTGTAGGCGCAGAGGGCGTTGTTGGAGGCGGGCGCGCGCCCGGAGGACCAGGTCTCCTCCGCCAGCCCGAAGGCGGCGAAGCTGGCGGCCGTGGCCGTGCCCGAGCCGTTGGAGGAGCCCGAGGCGAAGGCCGAGGTCAGGTAGTCCCCGTTGTAGGGGCTCTCGGCGCGCCCGTAGGCCCCGCGCTGCATGCCCCCGTTGGCCATGGGCGGCATGTTGGTCAGTCCGATCAGCACGGCCCCGTTCTCCCGCAGGCGCTGCACCGTGAACGAGTCGCGCTGGGCGACGAGGTCCTCGAACGCGGGCGACCCGGCCGCGACCGTCAGCCCGCGCACCTGGTAGCTGTCCTTGGCGGTGTAGGGGATCCCGTCGAGCGGCCCCAGGGTCCGCCCGCGCGCCCGCCGGGCGTCGGAGGCGCGGGCCTCCTCGACGGCACGGGGGTTCATCACCACCACGGCGTTGAGCGTGGTTCCGGCGTGGTCGTAGGCCGCGATGCGCGCCAGGTAGCAGCGCACCAGCTCCTCACTGGTGACCCGCCCCCGTTCGAGGTCCTCGCGCAACCGCGGGATCGTGGCCTCGACGACGTCGTAGGGCTCCATCAGCGCGTCCTCCCCTGCTCGCGACCGGCCGGCTGCTGCTGGGTGATGCAGTGGATGCCGCCGCCGAAACGGAAGATGTCGCGGGCGTCGACCTGCTCGACGGTGCGCCCCGGGTAGGCCTCGGCCAGGATCCGCGCGGCGTCCTCGTCCCGCGGGTCGTCGAAGGCGCACAGCACCACGACCCCGTTGGCGACGTAGTGGTTGATGTAGGACCAGTCGACGAACTCCCCGTCGTCGTCGGTCAGGGCCTCGGGGGCCGGCACGTCGACGACGCGCAGGGGGTTGCCGCGCCCGTCGACGGCGTCCTCCAGGACCCGGCGCAGGCGCCGCGTGACCTCGTGGTCCGGGTGTCGGGGGTCGTCCTGCCGGTGGAGCAGCACGGTGCCCGACTCGGTGAAGCTCGCCACGATGTCGACGTGCCCCCTGGTGCCGAACTCGCCGTAGTCGCGGGTCAGTCCCCGGGGCAGCCAGACGGCGTGGCCCGTGCCGAGCCTCGCGTGGACCTCCGCCTCGACGTCGTCCCTGCCCAGCCCCGGGTTGCGCGCCGCGTCCAGCTGGACGGTCTCGGTCAGCAGGACCGTGCCGGAGGCGTCGACGCAGAAGCCGCCCCCTCGTTGACCAGGCTGCTCGGGATCCGGGGCACCCCGGCGAGCTCGGCCATCCCGCGCCCCACGAGCCGGTCCGACTCCCAGGCCGCCCACCGCTGGGCGCCCCAGCCGTTGAAGGTCCAGTCGACGCCGAGCACCCGCCCGTGGGGGCCGTGGACGAAGGTCAGGCCGGAGTCCCGGAGCCAGGCGTCGTCCAGGGGCACCACAGCGGTGTCCACGCCCGGACCGAGCAGCGCCGCGGCCTCCTCGGTGTCCCCGGGCGCGACCAGCACGGTCACCGGCTCGTACCGGGCGACCGTGCGGGCCACCGCCGTCCAGGCCGCGCGCGCACGGCCCAGGGACTCGCTTCCGGGCGGGCCGAAGGTCTCGTTGGCCGGGGGGAAGGCCATCCAGGTGCGTTCGTGAGGCGCCCACTCCGGGGGCATCACCGTGGCGGACAGCTCCTCGGCGGAACTGTGAGCGAACATGTCAGTCCTTGTCGTCGAACGGGGCGCCGGAGCGGCGGGGTCCGGGCCGGGGCGTCAGCCCTCCGTGGGGTACTCCGTGGTCACGAACCGGCGCCGGAAGAACTCGGGGCTGCGCAGGTACTGGACGACCATGGCCGCACCCCCCAGGGCGAAGATGGCGACTCCCAGGACGAACACCAGCCCGACGCCGCCGATCTGCGATCCGGAGCCGTAGGAGGGGTCCATGGAGTCCCAGGCGGTCTGGAGGAAGAAGACGAGCAGCAGGAGCCCGCCGACCAGGGGCGCTACCAGCTTGGTCACCATGCTGCCCAACGACGCGGTCGCCTCGCGTCGGAAGTACCAGACGCAGGCGAGGGCGGTCACCCCGTAGTAGAAGCAGACCATCATGCCCAGCGTGGTGATCGTGTCCCACAGGACGTTCTCGGAGAGCACCCGCATGACCGCGTAGAAGACGGAGGCGATGACCACCGCCACGACGGTGGCGTAGCCGGGGGTGCGGTGCACCGGGCTGACCCGCGCGTACCTGGGGGAGAGTGCCCCGTAGTGGCCCATGGCGAGCATCGTCCGCGCGGGCGAGATCATCGTGGACTGCAGCGAGGAGGCCGAGGAGGACAGCACCGCCAGGGACATCAGGACGGCGAAGGGGCCCATGACCGGGCCGGCCAGCGCGGCGAAGACGTTCTCCTGGATGTCGGGGTTGCCCAGCCCGAACTCACCGGTGGAGACCCCCGCGAAGGAGAGCGTGGCCACGGAGACCACGGTGTAGAGGGCGACGATCACGAGGATGGTGGCGATGGCGGCCTTGCCCGGGGTCGTCGTCGTGCCGCGGCTCTCCTCGTTCATCGTCACGACCACGTCCCAGCCCCAGTAGACGAAGACCGAGAGGGCGACACCGGCGGCGAAGGCGGAGAAGGACTCGACGCCGAACGGGTTGAACCACTCGAGCCGCACGGCACTGGCGTCGAACCCGGACCCGGCGGTGGCGTGGGTGAGCGCGGCGACCGAGAACCACACCAGCACGACGACCTGGAACGAGACCAGGACGTACTGGAACGTCTTGGTCGCCTCCAGGCCCCGGTAGGAGATCCAGGCCGCGACAGCCATGAAGGCCAGGCAGGTCGCGACGTTGACCGGGACGTTGCGGGTGAGGCCGGCGATCCACTCCTGGCCGCTCAGCTGCGAGATCGCCAGGTAGAAGAAGTCGACGGCGATCCCGGCGAGGTTGGACAGCACCAGGATGGTCGCCGCCAGCAGGCACCAGCTGGCCATCCACCCCACCCAGGGGCCGAAGGCCCGGGAGGCCCAGGTGAAGGTGGTGCCCGAGTCGGGCATCGCCCTGTTGAGCTGGCGGTAGCCGATCGCCACCAGCAGCATCGGGACGAAGCCGACCAGCAGGATCGCGGGCAGGTGCTCACCGACCGCGGAGGCCGTGGGGCCCAGGGTCCCCGAGAGGGTGTAGGCCGGGGCGATGGTGGAGACGCCGATGACCAGGCCTCCCAGGAGCCCGATCGCTCCCTTGCTGAGGCCCTTCTGGTGGGTCGGGGCGTCGGCGCCCGCCTTCGCGGGCCGTCCTGTCGTGTCCGTCATGGCTTTTCCTGTCGTCGCCGGAGTCGGTCTCGGCGCCGGTGGGCCGGCGCCGCGGGAACCGGTGAGCTGCGCGGGGCGCGCTCACCAGGGGGTGGGGTTCGTGCGCGGTGCGCCGGCCCCGGGAGCCGGTCACCCGAGCGGTGCCGCGCCCGCTCCGAGGGGAGCCCCGAGGACCTCCTCGGCCGCACGCCTGCCCTGGCGCAGGGCGCCGTCGACGTGCTGGTAGCCCTCGGCCGCCAGGTCCGAGCAGGCCCAGTGGAGGGGGCCCACGGGCTCCCTCTGGTCGGCTCCGTAGCGGTGCAGGCCTCCGAGGTCGAAGCTGGCCGCGTACGCACCGCGGGTCCACTCCTCGGAGGCGAAGTCCGACTCGAAGTAGACGAGGGGCTCCAGCGCCTCGTCGCCGAGGTAGTTCGCGAGGGAGCGCAGGATCGCGTTGCGGCGCTCCCCGGCGTCCTGACGCAGGAGGCCGTCGGCGAGTTCGTCCGAGACGAAGGCGACCAGGGTCCCGCGCGTGTCCCCGTGGTTGGTGTTGTCGTAGACCTCCTGGCACAGCTCCTTCGCGCCGAAGCCGGTGCCGGAGAGCCCCCTGTCCCGCCAGAACGGGGTCTCGTAGACCGCGTGGACCTTGATGACCAGGCCCATCGAGGTGTGCTGGTGCATCTGCTGCTGCAACCACGGGAGCGCGGGCTCGAAGGAGATGCGCGGGTAGAGGTTGGGCGGCACGGCCACGACCACGCGGCGGGCCCGCACGGTGACGCGGTCGGACCAGACCGTGACCCGGCCGCCGTCGTCCCCGTCCGGACCGGCGTCCCCGCTCCAGCGGATGGTCCTGACCGGGCTCCGGAGGAAGACCGTGCCGTCCCCGAGCGCGTCGGCCATCGTCTCGGAGACGGACTGCATGCCCCCGACGACGCGGCGGTCCAGGATGAAGTCCTCGTCCACGAGGTGGGAGAAGGATCCGGCCGAGGCGGCCATGAGGACCGCCTGCAACGCCGAGAACGCGTGGGCGGGCTTGGTCAGCATGCCCCCGGCCATGAAGATGCCGATGTTCTCCCGGGCGGCCTCGTCGTCGCTCTGGCGGCGCAGCCACTCGGTGAAGGAGACGGTGTCGAGCTCACGGGCGCGCGGGTGGTCCCAGGGGCGCTGCGCGCCGATGTCCGCGGCGAGTTCGTCCAGGGCCGCGATGATGCGCTTCGTCTCCGCCACGGTCGCCTCGCCCGCGGGGAACATGTCCCCCGTGTACTCGTGCCGGGAGCCGTCCGGGGCGAGGTAGACGTTGGCCCCCTCCCGGTGGCGCGGGAAGGTGCTCATGCCCAGCTCGTCGAGGAGACCGAGCAGCTCGGTCTGGTCGGGCGAGACCCACTGCCCCCCGACCTCCAGGAAGGCGCCCCCGATCTCCCGGGACCAGGTGCGGCCGCCCACGCGGTCCCGGGCCTCCAGGACCGCGACGGACCGGCCCGCGGCCTGGAGTGTGCGCGCGGCCATCAGCCCGGCCGGTCCGGCGCCCACGACCACGACGTCGCGTTCGAGCGTCTCGGCGCTGCCGATGACGTGTGTGCCACTCATGGGTGTGTTCCTCCGTACATCAAAATGAACATGATTCATTAATAGGCAAGACGGCTCCGCTGTCAAGAGGCGGGGGCCGAAGAAGACGGCCGATGACATGGGCCGATGGCGCGGGATGACCGCCGGGCGCGGTCACGCGACCGCCCGGATCCGGCGCGGTTACGCCGCTCCTACACTTGGGGGGAGCGCGTCGGCGTCCCACGGCGACAACAGAGGGAAGGCGTCATTGAGTCAGCAACCGCGCAGCGGACGAAGCAGGGGCAGACCTTCCTCGCCGATCCTGTCCCGCGAGCGCGTCGCGCAGGACGCGATCCGCATCGTGATCGACCGGGGCTACCGGCATCTGACCATGGCGTCGCTGGCGCGTGAGCTCGGAGTCTCCGCCTCGGCGCTCTACAACCACGTCTCCTCCAAGCGCGACGTGCTGGTGCTGGTCCAGGACCGCATCAACGAGCAGATCGACTGCTCCTCCTTCGCCACGAAGTCCTGGGACCAGGCGCTGCGCGACTGGGCGCACTCCTACCGGCTCTGCTTCGCGCAGCACACCGAGCTCATCCCGCTCATGGCGGTCCTTCCCGTCGCGGACTCGCCCCAGACGCTGCGGATGTACGAACGGGTCGCCCGCGGCCTGAGCGACGCCGGGATCGTCGGCGCGGACGCCGTGGACATCATCGTCGGCATCGAGGCGCTCGTCTTCGGGGCCGCCTACGACGCCTCCGCGCCGACGGACATCTTCGACCCCGGCGACCTCCGGGATCTGGCTCCGACCTTCACCCGGTTCGTGGCGCAGCGGCCGCGGGACCCCCGCGCGGCCGCCGACCGGGCCTTCGAGCTCGCGCTCGACGCGCTGATCGGCGGTCTGCGCGAGAGGTTCGCCGACGCCACCGGCTGAGGGGCGGCGCCGCCGCGGGCGGGCCCGTCTCACACCTGGAGCGCGTGCATGACGTGCTTGACCCGGGTGTACTCCTCCACCGAGTACAGCGACAGGTCCTTGCCGTACCCGGACGACTTGAAACCGCCGTGGGGCATCTCCGCGGTGAGCAGCACGTGCGTGTTCACCCAGACGCAGCCGAAGTCGAGCGCGCGCGTCAGCCGCATCGCTGTGCCGTGGTCGGAGGTCCAGACACTGGAGGCCAGCGCGTAGTCCACCCCGTTGGCCAGCGCCACGGCCTCCTGTTCCGACTCGAAGGCCTGCACGGTCAGGACCGGGCCGAAGGTCTCCTCCTGGACCAGCTCGTCGCTCTGGCGGACACCGGTGACGACCGTCGGCTCGAAGAAGTAGCCCTCGGCGCCGTCGACCGGCCCTCCCCCGGTCACCACGGTGGCGTGATCGGGGATCCTGCTCAGCTTGTCCCTGACCGTCTCGAAGTGCCTCGCGTTGTTCAGCGGGCCGAAGTCGTTCTCCGCCTCGTCGGCGTGCCCGGTGGCGGTCCGGCGGGCCGCGTCCGCAAGCAGCTCCACGAGCCGGTCGTGCGCGCTGTCCTCGACCAGCACACGGGTGACGGCGGTGCAGTCCTGTCCGGCGTTGAACGTCGCAAACTCCACGAGCGCCTTGGCCGTAGCGGGCAGGTCGGCGTCGGCGAACACCACGGCGGGCGCCTTGCCTCCGAGTTCGAGGTGTCCCCGCTTGAGGCCCCTGGCCGCGGAGGCGGCCACCTGGCGGCCCGCGCGCACAGAGCCCGTGAGCGAGACCATGGCCGGCTCGGGGTGCTCCACCATGAGCTCCCCGGTGCTGGCGTCGCCCAGGACCACGTTGACCACCCCCGGGGGGAAGATCTCCCCGATGAGCCGCGCCAGGACCAGCGTCGACTCGGGGGTGGTGTCCGACGGCTTGAGCACGACGCAGTTGCCCGCGGCCAGCGCCGGTCCGAGCTTCCACACCGCCATGAGCAGGGGGTAGTTCCACGGGGTCACCTGGGCCACGACGCCGACCGGCTCCCGGCGGACGTAGGAGGTGTGGCCCTCCATGTACTCCGTCGCCGCGCGCCCCTCCAGCGTGCGGGCGGCGCCCGCGAAGAAGCGGAGGTGGTCCACGCCCATCCCGACCTCCTCCTCGGAGATCACCCGGCGCGGCTGGCCGGTGTTGCGGTGCTGGGCCTCGACGAGCTCGTCGGTGTGGGCCTCCACCGCGTCGGCGAGCCTCAGCAGCAGGCGCTGCCGCTCGGCCGGAACGGCGTCCCTCCAGCCGACGAAGGCGTCACGTGCCGCGGCGAACGCGCCGTCGACGTCGACGCGGTCGGAGACCGGCGACACCGCGACGACGCTCCCGTCCGACGGATCGACGACGTCGATGCTCCCCTGCCCGTGGGCGTCGACGAACCCACCGTTGACGTAGTTCCTGAGACGGCTGCCCATGAGGTCTCCTCGGCCGCGTAGAAAAATGATCCTCGTTCATTTTAGGGGCGCGCGGAGTGATGGGCAACACATCGTCCGGTGCGGATCCCGGGCGCCGCCGGGAGGCCGTACCGGCGCGCCCGGGACGACAGCGTGGTTACACGCGCGGACGGAGGGTACACGAATACCACCCCGACCCCCGGAGGCAACCGTGTTCGCCACCATCGCCGCCGTCCTGTTCGGACTCGCCCTGCTGCTGGAGCTGCTCGGCGAGAACATCCAGGACCTGGTCACCACCACGACCCTCACCCTCGCCGGACTGCTGTTCCTCGCGCTGCACGCGGGGGGCTACGGCTCGGGCTGGGGCCGCAAGCGCCGCTAGGGCCGCGGGCCCGCCGAGGCCCCGGGACCGACGGCTGACGGCTGACGGCTGCCGCGATGACGGCTACCTCAGCGAGGTCACGGTCCTGCGGACGGGACGGCGGGGCCGTCCGTCCGAGAAGAACTCCGGCGACGCGGCCCGGATCCGCCCGACGTCCTCGAACACCGCCCGCAGGTGGGAGCGCAGGGCCTCCACCGCGGTTCCGGTGTCCCCGGCCTCGATCGCGTCCACGACCAGCGTGTGCTGGTCCACCAGCTCGCCGATCGGGCGCGTGTCGATCAGGCTCAGCCGCCGCGCCCGGTCCAGGTGGGCCTTGGCCGCGTTCACCGTCCGCCAGGCGCTCTCGTTGCCCGCCAGCGCCAGCAGCGAGCGGTGGAACTCCTCGTCGAGCTCGAAGAAGCGGTCGTGGTCGGCGCCGCCGTCCGCCTCCCGCTGCGCGCCGAGCAGGACGCGCAGGTCGCTGACGTGGTCCGCCGAGAAGGGGGGCCGGGCCTGGGCGAGGGAGGTGCACTCCACCGCCTCCCGGATGAACTGCGCCTGCCGGACGCGCTCGGGGTCCACGAGCGAGACGAACGTGCCGACCTGGGGGTAGACCTCCACCAGCCCCTCCTCGCGCAGCAGGATGAGGCTCTCGCGCACGGGCGTTCGGCTGACGGCGAGCTCGGTGGCGAGCTCGTTCTCCGACAGGGGCGTCCCCGGCTTGAGCTCCAGGGTGATGATCGCGCGGCGAACGGTGTCCAGGGTGCGGTCCCGCGCGGACAGGAGGGGTCCCCCGGACCGGGTCTGGTCGGCCATGAGGGGAGTCTACCGGCATTGACGCCACTGGTATGGCAGTGCTTGTATGTCAGTTGCCAACATGTTCACGTACGGTTTCCCCGATACTTCTTCGCAGGTGGAAGCCCTTCACAAAGGACCGGCCGATGACCGAACAGGCACCCCCCGCGCCAGCCGGACAGGGGGAACGCAGCACCCGGGACCTCACCAAGGCCTCCGTGTCCGGGTGGCTGGGGACCGCCATGGAGTTCATGGACTTCCAGCTCTACTCCCTGGCCGCCGCCCTGGTGTTCAACCAGATCTTCTTCCCCGACCTCAACCCCGCGGTCGGCCTGATCGCGGCGATGGGCACCTACGGCGTCGGGTACGTCGCCCGGCTCGTCGGAGCGGTCTACTTCGGCCGCATGGGCGACCGGATCGGCCCGAAGAGGGTCCTGTTCATCACCGTGGCGCTCATGGGCGTCTCCACCACCCTGATCGGCGCCCTGCCCACCTACCAGCAGGTGGGCCTGCTCGCCCCGGCCCTGCTCGTGGGCCTGCGGCTGGTCCAGGGCTTCGGCGCGGGCGCCGAGATCGCGGGCGCCACCGTGATGCTGGCGGAGTACGCGCCGGCCAGGCGGCGGGGGTTCATCTCCTCCCTGGTGTGCCTGGGCACCAACTCCGGCACCCTGGGCGCCTCCGCGATCTGGGCGGTGCTGGTGTTCACCCTCTCCGACGAGCAGCTGCTGTCGTGGGGCTGGCGCGTGCCGTTCCTGGCCAGCTTCGTCCTGCTGCTCCTGGCGCTGTGGATCCGCACCTCGGTCAGGGAGAGCCCGGTCTTCGAGCAGCGCGAGGACATCGTCGACGGTGTGGCGATGTCCCGGAGCGAACTGGCCGAGGCCGCGGTGGACAGGGACAGGAGCGGTCTGGAGACCGCCCTGCGCCAGCGCAAGGGCCGCGCGTTCCTGCTCGCGCTGGGCCTGCGCTTCGGCCAGGCGGGCAACTCCGGCATCGTCCAGACCTTCCTGGTCGGCTACCTCAGCGCCAACCTGCTGCTGGACGACGCGGTCGGCACGTCCGCGATCGTCTACGGCTCCCTGCTCGGCTTCGCCACCGTCCCCCTGGTCGGCGTGCTCGGCGACCGCTTCGGGCGCCGCCCCGTCTACCTCTTCCTGACCGTCGCCAGCATGCTGTTCGCCGTGCCCATGATGCTGATGATCGAGACGGGCGACACCGTGCTCGTGACCGTCGCGATGGTCGTCGGGCTCAACCTGTCGGTCCTGGGCCTGTTCTCCATGGAGAGCGTGACCATGGCCGAGCTGTTCGGGTCGCGCACCCGGTTCACCCAGCTGGCCCTGGCCAAGGAGATCGGCGGCGTCCTGGCCACCGCGATCGGCCCGGTGCTGGCCGCCACGCTCACCGCCGCGACCGGCTCCTGGTGGCCGCTGTCGGCGATGATCATCATCTACTCCCTGATCACCCTCGTCTCCGCCTACCTGGCCCCCGAGGTGCGCGGACGCGACCTGGTCCGACTGGAGGACGCCGTATGAGGGCCGTGACCGTCCACGGAGCCGGAGACCTGCGCGTCGACGAGCTCCCCGACCCCGTCCCCGGCGAGGGGGAGGTCGTCGTCGCCGTGGAGTGGGGCGGGATCTGCGGGTCCGACCTCGCCTACTGGCGCCACGGCCGCTCGGGAACGGCCGTGCTGCGCGAACCCCTCGTGCTCGGCCACGAGATCGCCGGACGCGTCGCCCGGGTGGGCCCCGGCGTGACCGGCGTCGAGGAGGGGCGGGCCGTCACCGTGCACCCGGCCGAGCTGGTCGGCGACGGGCGCATGCCGGAGCGGCTGGCCGGGCGCACCAACCTCTACCCGAGGGTGCGCTACTTCGGGTCGGCCGCGTTCTCCCCGCACACCGACGGCGGGTTCTGCGACCTCAGGAAGGTCGCGGCCCGGCAGCTGCGACCCCTGCCCGAGGGGGTGGACACCCGCAGCGGGGCGCTGGCCGAACCGCTCGCCGTGGCCTGCCACGCCGTCAACCGCGCGGGGGGCGTCGTGGCGGGTGCCGCGGGAGCCGGCGCGAGGGGTGCGGGAGGCGTAGCGGGCCGGGACGTGTTCGTCAACGGCGCGGGGCCGATCGGCTCGCTCGTCGTCGCCGCGCTCAGGCACGCGGGGGCGGCGCGGATCACCGTCGCCGACGTCGGGCGGGCCCCGCTGGAGGTGGCCCGGGCCATGGGCGCCGACGACACGCGCGACCTCTCGCGCGGGGACGCGCTGCCCGAGGACGCCGAGCTGGTCTTCGAGGCCTCCGGCGCCCCCTCCGCCCTCGGCGGGGTCCTGCGCGCGACCGCGCGCGGCGGCACCCTCGTCCAGGTGGGCAACCTCCCCGGAACGCAGGCCCCGGCCGCGCTGGGCGAACTCGTCACCAGGGAGATCACCTGGATCGGCTCCTACCGCTTCGTCGAGGAGATCGACGACGCCCTGGCCGCGATGGCCGCGGGCCTGGACGTCACCCCGCTCATGACCCACTCCTTCCCCGTCGGGGAGGCGCACGAGGCGATGCGGACGGCGGCCGATCCCGCCTCCGGCAGCAGCAAGGTCATGCTGCGCTTCGCCTGAGCCGCGCCGCGGGCGCCTCCCGCTCCCGACCCGGGAGCGGGGGTCTCCCGCGTCCCGCATGAGCGGGGGCCTCCCGCTCAGCGCGGGAGCGGGCGCTTCCCCTCCATCCCAGAAAGGGCATTCCGTGAAGATCACCGACGCACGTGTCGTCGTGTCCTCACCCGGCCGCAACTACGTCACCCTGGTGGTCGAGACCGAGGACGGCGTCACCGGCATCGGCGACGCCACGCTCAACGGCCGCGAGCTCGCGGTCGCCTCCTACCTGCGCGACCACGTGTGCCCGCTGCTCGTCGGACGCGACGCGCGGCGGATCGAGGACACCTGGCAGTACCTGTACAAGGGCGCCTACTGGCGCCGCGGCCCGGTGACGATGACCGCGATCGCCGCCGTGGACGTGGCGCTGTGGGACATCAAGGGCAAGGCCGCGGGCATGCCCCTCTACCAGCTCCTGGGCGGGGCCTCGCGCGAGGGCGTCCTGGTCTACGGGCACGCCAGCGGCACGACGCTGGACGGGCTCTCCGAGGACTTCCAGCGCCACCTGGACCTGGGCTACCGGGCGGTCCGGGTCCAGGCCGCGGTCCCCGGACTGGAGAAGACCTACGGGATCGCCCCGGCGGACGGCAAGGTGTACGAGCCCGCCAGCGGCCACCGGCCCCAGGAGGACACCTGGGACACCCCGGCCTACCTGGACTTCGCGCCGGCCATGATCGCCCACGTCCGCGAGCAGTTCGGCTACGGCGTGCACCTGCTGCACGACGTGCACCACCGGCTCACCCCGATCGAGGCGGGCCGCCTGGGCGCGGCGCTCGAACCGTACCGGCTGTTCTGGATGGAGGACCCGACCCCGGCGGAGGACCAGTCCGCGTTCCGGCTCCTGCGCCAGCACACCACCACCCCCGTGGCGGTGGGCGAGGTGTTCAACTCGATCTGGGACTGCCAGCAGCTCATCACCGAGCGGCTCATCGACTACGTCCGCGCCTCGGTGTCGCACACCGGCGGCATCACCCACCTGCGCCGCGTGTTCTCGCTCGCGGAGCTGTACGGGGTGCGCTCGGGCTCACACGGCGCCGGGGACCTGTCGCCGGTCGCCATGGCCGCGGCGCTCCACCTCGACCTGGCCATCCCCAACTTCGGCATCCAGGAGCACATGGGGCACACCGGCCCCCACGCGGAGGTCTTCCGCACCTCCTACTCCTTCGCGGACGGGTACATGCACCCCGGAGACGCCCCGGGCCTAGGCGTGGAGTTCGACGAGGAGGCCGCGGCCCGCCACCCCTACGAGGCCAGGTACCTGCCGGTCAACCGGCGGCTCGACGGAACGGTGCACGACTGGTGAGCGGGCACGGAACGGACGTCGTCGTCCTCGGCGAGGTCCTGCTGGAGGTGGCCACCGACGCCCCCGTCGCGCACGGGGTCCCGGCCAGGCTCGGTGTCTCGGGCGACGCCCTGAACGTCGCCGCGGCCGCGTCCCGGGCCGGGGCCAGGGTCGGTCTGGCCGCCGTCCTGACCGACGACGAACTCGGACGGGCCATCGCCGACCGCGTCGCGGAACTGGGCGTGTCCACCGACATGCTGCGCTTCCGCCCCGGACAGCAGGGCGTGTACCTGGTGCACAGCGACCCCGAGGGCGAACGCGCCTTCTCCTACGCGCGCGCCGGGAGCGTGGGCTCGACCCTGGCCCCGGAGGACTTGGACGAGGAGGCGGTCGGCGCGGCGGGGGCGGTCGTGGCGGGCGGCATCGCCTGCGCGGTCTCCGACAGCGCGCGCCGGGCGGTCCTGGCCGCGGCGCACCTGGCACGCAGGTTCGTGTTCGACCCCAACCACCGGCCGCGGCTGGCCTCGCGGGAGGAGGGCGCCGCGACCCTCGCGGAGCTGGCCCGGCACGCCTACCTGGTGACCCCCTCCCACCCCGGCGAGACCTCCGCCCTCCTGGACAGCGCCACCCCCGCGGAGGCGGCCGACCGCCTTCTGGAGGCGGGCGCCCGCAACGTCGCGGTGACCTGCGGGTCGCGCGGCGTCCACCTGGCCGCGCCGGAGGGGGAGTCCTGGATCGACGCGGTCCCCGCTCCCCTGGTCCTGGACCAGACCGGGGCGGGGGACGTGTTCGTGGGTACCCTGACCGCGCGCCTGACCCTGGGCGACCCCCTCGCGGAGGCCGCGCGCCTGGCGGCCGCCGCGGCCAGCCTGAGCGTGGGCGGGCGCGGCGGAACCGGTTTCCTGCCGACCCTGGAACAGACCCGCGCGCACGCGCGGGGGAAGAAGGAGGCGACGCGATGACCCGGCTGGATCTGGCAGCGCTGCGGGCCGCGGGAGGCACCACCGCCCTGGACCGCGCCGACCTGCGCACCGGCGTGGTCCACCTCGGGATCGGCGCGTTCTACCGCGCCCACGGCGCGGTCCTGACCGAGGAGGCCATGCTCGCCACCGGCGAGACCGGGTGGGGCGTCAGCGCGGTGACCGGGCGCTCGGCCCGGGTGTGGGAGCAGCTCGCCCCGCAGGACGGCCTGTTCACGGTCACCGAACGCGGGGCGGGCGCCCGCCCCGTGCGGGTGGTCTCCTCCGTCCGCGAGACCCTGTCCGGTCCGGCCGACCCGTGGGCCGTGGTGGAGCGCATCGCCCACCCCGACACCCGGATCGTCACCCTCACGGTCACGGAGAAGGGGTACCTGGCGCACCCGGTCACGGGCCGCCTGGACACCGGCGACCCCCGGGTCCGCGCCGACCTGGACGGCGGCCCGCCGCTCACACCGGTGGGGCAGGGCGCGCGCGGNGGCCTCCAGCTGCGCCAGCTCCGGGACGCCGGTCCGGTGACCGTGCTGTCCTGCGACAACCTGCCCGACAACGGCGAGCTGACGGCCGCGCTGGTCGCCGACTTCGCCGACGCCCTGCCGGGCGCGGAGGGCGGGCGGCTGCGGTCCTGGGTCGAGGCGCACGCGGCCTTCCCGAACACGATGGTGGACCGGATCGTCCCGGCCACCACACCGGAGGACCTGGACGCGGTCGAGGCGGAGCTGGGCCTGCGCGACGAGGCGGCCGTGGTCGCCGAGCCCTTCCACCAGTGGGTGGTCCAGGACCGCTTCGCCGGTCCGCGCCCGAGGTGGGAGGCGGCCGGGGCGACGATCACCGACGACGTGCGGCCGTGGGAGGCGGCCAAGCTGCGCGTGCTCAACGCCAGCCACTCCCTGCTCGCCTATCTCGGCCTGTCCGTGGGGCACACGACGATCGCCGCGTGCGCCGCCGACGACGCCGTGGTCGCGGCGGGCCCCCCCCCCCNCTCGTCCACGAGGAGGTCCTGCCCTCGCTCACCCTGCCCGAGGGGTTGGACGGCCAGGCCTACGCCGCGTCGGTGCTGCGCCGGTTCGCCAACCCCGCGCTGGGCCACACCACCGCCAAGGTGGGAGCCGACGGCTCCCAGAAGCTGGGACCCCGCGTGATTCCCACGGTCCGGGACGTGCTGGCCGGGGGCGGCGAGCCGCGGTGGAGCGCCTTGGTGGTGGCGGCGTGGATGCACCACGTCGCCACGGCCGGGCCCGGGGTGGAGGACCCGCTGGCCGACTCCCTGCGCGCGTCGCTGCCCGGGAGCGGCGGGGCGCGGGAGGTGGTCGCCGCGCTGCTGCGCTCGGAGGTCTTCCCCGGGGACCTGGCGTCCCATCCCGTGTTCACCGACCTGCTGGTCCACTGGTACGGGGTCGTGTCCGCCGGGGGCGGCGCGCTGGCGGCGGAGGTCGCCCCGTGAGCCGAAGCGGCAGGGACCACGGAGGCGACAGGGGCGACGGAAGCGACATGAGCCACGGGAACAGCACGAGCGGCGGAAGCGGGAGGGACGACGCAGGCGACGCCGTCGGGGCCGTGCTGGCGCTGTCGCCGGTCGTGCCCGTGGTGACGGTGGACTCCCCCGGACGGGCGGTCCCCCTGGCGCGGGCCCTGCTGGCGGGTGGTGTGGGCGTCGTGGAGGTCACCCTGCGCACGCCCGGCGCCCTGGAGGCGCTCCGGGCGGTCGCGAGGGACGTGCCGGACATGGTGGTGGGCGCGGGGACCGTGCTCACCCCCCGCCAGGCCGACGAGGCCGCGGAGGCCGGGGCGCGCTTCCTGGTCACGCCCGGCACCACGGACCGGATGCTGCGCCACCTGGTCGCGAGCGGGATCCCCGCCCTGCCGGGGGTGGCCACCGTCAGCGAGGTGCTGGCCGCCCGCGAGGCGGGGATGCTCGCGCAGAAGCTCTTCCCCGCGTCGGTTCCGGGGATCCCGTTCCTGCGCTCGGTGGCGGGTCCGGTCCCCGACGTCGTGTTCTGCCCCACTGGCGGGATCACGCCCGCCACGGCCGCCGACTACCTGGCTCTGGACAACGTGGCGTGCGTCGGGGGGAGCTGGCTGACCCCCGACGACGCGGTCCGGGCGGGGGACTGGGCCCGGATCACCGGGTTGGCCGCGGAGGCGGTGCGACTGGGCGGAGGCGCTGTCTAGGTCGCGGCCCCAGCCGCCCGTGGTCGTGCGCCGGCCCGGGCTCACGGGTGTGCGGTCCCCCGTCGGCCCGGGCCCTACGGGCGCATGGCCGGGCTTGGCTGAAGGCCCGGCCCCCCGGGGCGGACCCGCGCGGGGCGTCTCCGGACGCGCCCCCAGGGCTTGAACACCGACAGGGCCATGGCCGCGGCGACCGCGGTGGTGGAGACCAGGGGCGGGAACAGGAGCTGGGAGCCGATCGCGAACGGCGTTCCCTCGGCGAGGGCGGTGCGGGCCTGGGCCGCCAGCGCGGTGACCTCGGGTGAGAGCAGCAGGACCACGAGGGTCAGCAGCACGACGTTGGCCACCAGCTTGAGCAGGACCCACCAGTAGCGGACCAGTCCGTACCTGGTCCCCCAGCCGAGGACGACCCCCGACAGCAGGGTGAGGGCGCCGACCGCGGCCAGCGGCCACGTCGCGAAGGCCGCGAGGGCCACCGCGACGGAGGCGTCGTCCCCGCCGAGCAGCGCGGTGGCGACGAGGACGCCCAAGGCGAGGTCGAGTCCGAGCCAGCTCCCGGCCGCGGCGATGTGGGTCAGCAGGACGGCCTTGCGGGTGCGGGCGCCCAGGCGCCTTCGGGGGGTTGTCATGGTGTCCATGCGGCCAGTATCCGAGCGCGGGGCGGAGACGGCGTACAGCCGAGGACGTATTCCGGTGTACGCAGACGCGCGGCCGGTGAGAAGGGTCGCAATGGGCGCGGGCGCTTTGACCGCCGCGGAGGCAACAGTGTTTACTCGCAGGGGTGAACGTCTGTTCACCCCACACGCCACCTGGAGCCTCGATGCCGTCCGCCCCGCGCCTGCCCTCCTGGGCGACCACGGGAATCCTCACCCTCTGCGGCCTGATCGTCTCGCTGCAGCAGACCCTCGTCATCCCCCTGCTGCCGGACCTGCCGCGGATCCTCGACGTGTCCGCCGACGACGCGTCCTGGCTGGTCACCGCCACGCTGCTCACCGGTGCCGTGGCCACGCCGATCGTCTCCCGCATGGCCGACATGTACGGCAAGCGCAGGATGCTGCTCGTCTCCCTCGCGGTCATGACGGCGGGCTCGCTCATCGCGGCCCTGGGCGGCAGCTTCGTACCGATGCTGGTCGGGCGCGCCATGCAGGGGTTCGGCGCCTCCCTGATCCCGGTGGGCATGAGCATCATGCGCGACGAGCTGCCCCGGGAGAAGCTCTCGGGGGGCATCGCCCTGATGAGCGCCACCCTCGGCATCGGCTCCGCCCTGGGGCTGCCGCTGTCCGGCGTGCTCTACAGCGTGTTCGGCTGGACCTCCCTGTTCTGGTCGGCGGCGGCCGTCGGCGCCGTGCTCCTCGTGCTCATCCGCCTCCTGGTCGAGGAGTCCCCCCAGCGCTTCCCGGGCCGCTTCGACATCACGGGTGCGCTCGTGCTCTCGGTGGTCCTCGTGGGCTTCCTCCTCGCGCTGTCCAAGGGCGCGTCGTGGGGCTGGACCAGCGGCCAGACCCTGGGCCTGACCGCGTTCTCCGCCGTCGCGCTCCTGGTCTGGGTCCCCCTCCAGCTGCGCACGCGCGAGCCCATGGTGAACCTGCGCACGGCCTTCCGCCGCCCCGTCCTGCTCACCAACGTGTCCTCGTACTTCGTCGGGTTCGCGATGTTCCTCAACAGCCTGGTCACCACGCAGGAGCTCCAGGTGCCTGTGGAGACCGGGTACGGGCTGGCCCTGCCCGTGGCCGTCGCCGGGCTGGCGATGGTGCCGAGCGGTCTGATGATGCTGGTGTTCTCGCCCGTCGCCAGCCGCATGCTCAACCGGTGGGGAGGGAAGCCGACCCTGGTGACCGGCGGGGTGATCATGGGCCTGACCTACCTGTGGCGGGTGTTCAACGCCGACACCGTGCTGGAGGTGATGCTGGGGACGATGTTCGTCAGCATCGGCACCGCCATCGCCTTCGCCGCCATGCCCTCCCTGGTCATGGCCTCCGCGCCCCGGAGCGAGACCGCGTCGGCGAACGGGCTCAACACCCTGGTCCGGTCGCTGGGCACCTCCAGCGGCAGCGCCGTGGTCGCGCTGGTCTTCGCCTCGCTGACCGTGGACGTGGGCGGCGCGGTGTTCCCCTCCGCCCAGGCCATGGACCTGTCCCACTGGCTCGGTGTGGCCGCGTGCCTGGTCAGTGTGCTGGTGGGCGCCTTCGTCCCGGGCCGTGCCCCCGCCGGTCCGGACACGTCCGGGGCCGCCGGGCCCCGTACGCCGCCCACCGGAGCGGGCGCGGGGCCCGCACGCGACCAGCGGGAGGTGGAGGCGTGACCGGGACCGACAGCCGCGGCGCCATCGTCGCCGCGGCGCGGCGGCTCTTCTTCGAGCACGGCTACAAGGGGGTGACCGTCCGCGACATCGCCACCGCCGCGGGGGTCTCCCCCGCCCTGGTGATCAAGCACTACGGCAGCAAGGCCGAACTCTTCAACGAGGTGGGACCGCACGACGTCCCCCTGGCCGAGCTGGACCTGCCCCGCTCCGCCATCGGCCGCGCCCTGGTGCGCAAGGTCCTCACCCGCCGCGAGCACGGCGCGCCGGAGGGCTGGCTGGCCACCACCGCCCACGTGCGCGAGTCCCCCGAGCCCGACCGCTCCCGCGAGGAGGTGCGCACGAAGCTCCTGGACAGCGTCGGCGCCCTGCTCGGGGACACCACCCCCGGACGCCGCTACGCCAGCGCCGTCTCCTGCCAGATGCTCGGCCTCGCCGAGGGCGTTCGCGTCCTGGGCATGTTCCCGGAGGAGGAGACCTCCCGGGAGGAGCTGCTGGACCTGTACGCGCCCCTGATCCAGCAGCAGGTCGACGCCTGCGCGCGGGCCTGCGCGGCCCGGCCGGGCGGCCCGTGACCCCGCCGGGGCCGCCGTCTGGTAAGCCGGAGCATGTGAACAGAGCGAGAGAGTTCGAGGGACAGGGCGAGGGCGAGTCGCCGGACCGGGGGTCCTCTGCGAGGGGGAGGATCGTCCAGTGGCTCTGGCCGCTGGCGGCCGTGGTGGTCGTAGTCGTGGGCATGGTCCTCGGCTACGCGTTCTTCAGCTGAGCCGGGCGGAGCCCCCCGACGCGGGCGGCCTCAGGCGCCGCCCAGGGAGGTGCCCGGCAGGCGGGTGGCCACCCACTGGTCGTCGGAGTCGCGGCGCATCTCCAGGGGGCCGTGGTCCTCGCCGGGGTAGACCAGGGCGACCGTGGCGATGGGGACCTCCCCCTCCAGGTCGGTGTTCATGGTGACCTCGCCGACCTCCATGCCCTCACCGCCCTGGAGCGACTCGGCGTAGAGGGGGAAGGCCGCCGGGCAGTCCTCGGCCCCGTGCGCGTCGGCCACCACCGTGCGCGCGGCCTCGTCCATCAGCGCGCAGCCCGCCTCGCCGTCGGCGGCCATGAGGGAGGCGAGGAAGCCCTCCGCGGCGCGCCGCGCGTGGGCCTCGGCGTCCGGATCCACCGCGGCGGCGCTCTCCCCGGTCTGCCCCGCGGTCTCCTCCGGGGCCTCCTCGCCGGAGCAGGCCGTGGCGGCCAGGAGCAGGGCCAGCAGCGGGGCGGACAGCGGAAGTCGTCTCATGGCGGGCGCCTTTCGAGGGGGCGGGGCGTCGTCCGCACCATTGTTACCGTATCGGCCCGCTCCGTGACCAGCGGTGTCCGCGCGGCCGGGCGCCATGGCGGATCCGGGGGTTGTCGGTAGGGCCGGGCTCCCGACCATCACCAAAAGCCCGGCCCGCGACGGAACCAGGGGTTGTCGGTAGGGCCGGGCTCCCGACCATCACCAAAAGCCCGGCCTACGGCGGATCCAGGGGTTGTCGGTGGGGCCGGGCTCTGGTGATATGGGAACGCGGTCCCCTCCCGACGGAACCGCTCCGGACTTTCTGGCGCACAGAGCACGCGCGGGCGTGCCACGGGCGGCTCCGCCGTGCGTCCGCGCCGGAGGTGACATGACCTACCCCCTGCGGGAGAGCCGTCCGACGGACCCGTTCGCCCGTATCCCCCCGGAGCTGGGCGCCCGGCTGCGCCCGCTGGTGCCGTCGCTGGCGGAGGAGGCGCTGGAGGGCATCCGGCGCCGGGCGGAGTTCCACGCCGCGCCCCTGGAGCCCGCCGACGCCGAGGGGCTTCGGCGGACGGTGGAATCCGGACTGCACGCCTTCCTGGACCGGGTCGGGGGCGGCGACCGCTCCCCCGGGCACGTGGACGCGCTGGCCGCCGAGTTCCGGGCGTTCGGCGCGGGCGAGGCCCGGCATGGGCGCACCCTGGAGTGCCTGCACACGGGGATGCGCACGGCGGCGGCCGTGGCGTGGCGGCGGCTGGCCGACGCGGACGCGCTCACCCGCGACCACATGGCGGTGCTGGGAGAGGCGATCTTCGCGTTCCAGGAGGAGGTCTCCAACGCCGCCGCCGAGGGCCACGCGCGGGTGCGCGGCGCCGGGGTGGACGCGCTGCGCAGGCGCCGGGCGCGGCTGCTGGAGGTGCTGCTGGCCGAGACCGGCTCGCGGCAGGAGGCGGGGGCGGTGCCCGCGCTGGCCCGGGCCGCCCGGTGGCGGCTGCCCGAGCGGGTGGCGGTGGCGCTGCTGTACCGGGGCGCGGACGGCGGGACGGGGTCCCCTGCGGCGGGCCGGGCGGCCCCGGGCGGCGCGTCCGCGGAGGCGCTGTCAGCCGCGGCGGGGCCGTTCTCCCATCCCACCGTCTCCCATCCCACCGCGCTGCCGTCCGACGTGCTCGTGGGCCTGGACCGGGTGGAGCCGTGCGCGGTGGTGCCCGACCCCGAGGGGCCGGGGCGGCTGCGGTCGCTGGAGCGCTCGCTGCGCGGATCCTGCGCCGTGCTGGGGCCGAGCGTGCCCCTGGACCAGGCGCCGGTGTCGCTGGCCCGGGCCCGGGACCTGGCGGAACTCGTGCGGACGGGCGTGGTGCCGGGCGGGGGCGTGGTGCGGTGGAGCGACCACCTGCCCGCGCTGCTGCTGTCGCGCGACCCCGGGCTGGTCGCGGAGATGGCGCGGTCCCGGCTCGCCCCGCTGGCGCCGCTGCGTCCGCCCCAGCGGGAGCGGATGGCCGACACCCTGCTGGCCTGGCTGGAGTCGGGGCTCAACGCCAACGAGGCGGCGGAACGGCTGGGCATCCACCCGCAGACCGTGCGCTACCGGCTGCGCCGGTTGGAGGAGCTGTTCGGCGACCGGCTGCGCGAACCCGGCGAGCGTTTCGAACTGGAACTGGTCCTGCGGGCCCGCCACCTGCTCGGCCCCGTGGAGGAGGGCCCGGTTCGGCCGGGCGGCGGGTGACGGGCGTTTCCGCGTTACGGGGTCACTGCCAGGTGGCCGTCTCCGGGTCGATCCCGTGGGTGCGAGCGCACTCGTCGACGCTCTGCCGGAACCATGAGGCCAGCCCGACCCGGATTCCGTCGTAGTGGGAGGAGAAACCGGGGTCGGACTCGAACATCCTCCCCAGGCACACCTGCATCTGTCGCGTGAGCGGGAAGAAGTTGGAGAACACCTCGCGGTGGCGTTCGACGAGCGCGTCCGCCTCCGGGCTGCCCGGAACGACACCCCGGTCGAGGGCGTCGCCCAGGTCGAGCTGCAACGCGGACATCGCCGCGGAGAGCGACTGCCACTGCTCCCGCGTGCGGGAGGCGGACCGCTCGGCGAACTGCGCCCATTGCGCGGAGTCCCCCCACACGGTGCGGGCCCTCCGGGACCGACGAGCGTCCCAGTCCGCCCCGAAGACCTCCGACTGCGCTTGGTCGTCGAGGAGGATCCCCCGCTCGTGGGCCTCGGTCATCCGTTCCAAGCGCTCGTCGAGCCGCCGCAGGTCCCGGATGCGCTCGGCGAGCTGGGCGCGCTGCTCACGCAGGGTGGCGCCGATCTCCGCCGTCTGGTCGTCCAGGACCTCACGCACCGCGTCCAGCCCGAGACCGGCCTCCCGGTACGCGACGATCCGGCGCAGCCGTTGCAGGTCCGCGTCGGTGTACTGGCGGTAGCCGGCGGCGGTGCGCGCGGACGGCGACGCCAGGCCGATCTCGTCCCAGTGGTGAAGCGTGCGGACGGTCACCCCCGCCAGCCCGGCGGCCGCGCCCACCGTGACGCCGTCACGGACGTCGCGTTCGCGTTCGCGTTCGCGTTCAACCATGGACACCATTGTGGCCCCCCTCCGCCGGTCCCGGTTCCGGGGCGAGGATCCCGACCGAGGCGAGGTCACGCGCCTCCTGGCTGTCGGGATCGAACTCCAGCGCCGCGGTGAACACGACCCGCACGCCCTCAGGGGTGATCACCTCGACGTCGCGGGTACGCCACGGCGTGTCCCGCGGCTCGGTCACACCGCCCGGCACGAGCGCCGAACACGCCTCGACGAGCGGATCGACCTCGCTCAGCACGCACAGGAAACTCAGGCTCATCGCCGGTGCTTCGGGCGGCTCGGCACCGGCCGCCGCGGGAACGAGCAGGACGTCCTGGAACGCCCACCGGCGCAGGTGGACCACCTGCCCCGGGACGCTGAACAGTTCGACGAAGCCGAACCCCCGCACCCAGAAATCCGTCGACGCCGCCAGGTCCGACGTCGGAACCGTCACGAACACCGGCATCGCGTAGACACCGCGGAACACCTCCGGCGCGACCGCCGCCGGTCCACGCTCTGCTACGGGTCCCATCTCGAATGCGTTGAAGTAATCGCTCATGTGGTCCACCGTCCCGCCTCACGCGGCGTGAGGGTCAAGCCCATGCGCGCACTCGACGGCATCGGGCGATGCCGCCACCGGTCGGCCGAGCCGCCGACGTCCGCGACGCCGACCCCGCCCGGACACGGGGGGTGACGGGCGCGCAGGGCGCCCGTCACCGCTTCCGGGGGCGGCCGGGAGATTGTCCACAGGCGCAAGAGTTGTCCACAGGCGAAGGATCGGCCTTCCTCGGCCGACCCGCCGAGAACTAGCGTGGTAGACGGGGGGTCCCCAGGACCCTCCTGCCTCGTGCTGCCCGCGCCCCGTCCCCGACCCCTCAGCCCCGCGGCGCCAGCGCCCGCACCACCGCGGCCGGGTCCGCGTTCGGCGGACCGATCGGCGCGATCACCGGGGTGGTCACCCCGTTGTCGGCGTAGGCCCGGATCCGCTCACGGCAGTACTCGGCGGGGCCGTGCACGATGAGCTCGTCCACCACCGAGTCGGGGATCGCGGCCAGCGCGCCCCTGCGGTCCCCCTCGTCCCACGCCTTCCACATCGGGGTGAGCTCCTCGCGGCCCAGCCACTCGTGGAACGCCCGGTAGACGGGGACGTTGAGGTAGGCCGAGACGGCCCACCGGCCGATCCCGCGGGCGGTGTCCGGGTCGGCGTCGGGGACGGCGAAGATCCGCGCGACCACCTCCTTGTCCTCGCCGTACTGCCGCACGTGGGGCACCACCGTGCGCACGTCCTCCGGCGAGAGCCAGTTGATGACGGCGCCGTCGCCCTCGCGTCCGGCGAGCCGGAGCATGCCCGGCCGCAGCGCCGCCACCAGCAGCGGAGGAGCCTGCTCGGGGACCGCGCCGAGCGTGAAGCCGTTGACGCTGAAGGTGTCGTAGCTCTCCTTGACCTTCGCGCCGGTGAGCGCGGCGCGAAGGAAGCGCACGGTGTCACGCACCTTCTTGTACGGCTCCTCGAAGGGGATGGAGTTCCACCGCTCCACGATCACGTTGGAGGACGTGCCGACGCCCAGCGCGAAGCGGCCCGGCGCGGCGGCGGCCAGGGCGGCGGCGCTCATCGCCAGGGTGGCCGGACCGCGCGTGTAGGCGGGCACGATCGCGGTGCCCAGGCGCAGCCGGGGAGCCCACACGCTGGCCAGGGCGAGGGGGGTGAAGGCGTCGGTGCCGTTGGCCTCGGCCGACCAGACGTCGGTGTAGCCCAGGTCCGGCAGCTGCTCGACGAGGGTCCGCTGCTCGGAGAGCGGAACCCCCTCCAGCGGGATGGTGATGCCCCAGCGAGTGGTCATGGCGACTCCCTGTCGGTGTGGAACCGAATCTGGTTCTTGTGCCGTGTTGGCAGCACCGTACCGCCCGGTCGGTCTGTTGTCTCGGGGCGCCTCCCTCCTTCGCGCCGTCGGCGGCGGCGCGCCGCCCGCTTCCGGTCCGGCGCACCGCCGCCGTCCTCCGACACGGCGCGCCGCCCCGGGACGCGCGTGCCCGCTGGGGCGTATGTTCGTAGGGCCCGGGCCGGAACCCCGCCGACGGCGGGCGCCCCCGGCCGGGCCGCACGAGCGCATCCCAGACGAACGAAGGAGGCCCCTTCGTGGCCACGCCACCCTCCCCCTACGACTTCCTGCCCCAGGTCGCGTCGTTCACCGTCACCAGCAACGACGTCGCCGACGGACGGACCCTGCCCCAGGCCCAGGTCAGCGGGATCATGGGCGCCGGAGGCGGGGACGTCTCGCCGCACCTGTCCTGGAGCGGTTTCCCCGAGGGGACGCGCAGCTTCGCCGTCACCTGCTTCGACCCGGACGCACCCACCGCCAGCGGTTTCTGGCACTGGTCGGTGGCCAACATCCCGGCCGACGTCACCGAGCTGGCCGCGGGCGCCGGGGACGGCTCCGGCCTTCCCGAGGCGGCCGTGACCCTGCGCAACGACGCGGGCGGACACCGCTACGTCGGCGCGGCCCCGCCCGCCGGGCACGGTCCGCACCGGTACTTCTTCGTGGTGCACGCGGTGGACGTGCCCCGCCTGGAGGTGGACGAGTCGGCGAGCCCGGCCTTCCTCGGCTTCAACCTGTTCTCGCACGCGCTGGGCCGGGCGGTGGTCACCCCCGTCTACGAGGTGGAGTAGCCCGCGCGGGCGGCGCGAAGCCCGGGTCGGGACCCGCGGCCCGGAGCCGCGGAACACGTCGAGGGCGGGCTGTGTGCGGCCGTGCCGCACCGCCCGCCCTCGGCCCTCTCCTCCCGGGGGCCGATGGATACACGCGCAGTGGGCCCTTCCGGTTGTCCTGACATCCGGATTCGGCCATTTGCGGGCCATCGGACACCCCGCGGTCTAGGCTCGGTAACCATCCCCCCAGTCCGCCGTCCACGTCGGAAAGGGTTCGACCGGTGCCACAGCAGCCTGCGGGCAAACCAACCGTCGTGGTCACGACAGCGGGATCGGCTCCCACGCCCGGGACCATCCTCCACCTGCGGGAACAGGGTTTCCGCGTGGTGGCGACCGATGTGGACCCCGCCGCGCCGGGCCTGTACCTGGCCGACCGCGGGTACCTGGTGCCGCCGGGCGACAGCGAGGCCTTCCTGCCCAGGATGCGGACGCTGTGCGCGGATGAGGGGGCCGTCGCGGTCATCCCCCTGGTCGACGAGGAGCTGGTCCGGGTGGGCGAGCTCGCCAAGGACGGCGTGGAGGTGCTGCTGCCCCGGCTGGACTTCGTCACCACCTGCCTGGACAAGTACGTGCTGATGCGCGAACTGGAGGACGCCGGGATCGGCGTGCCGCACACCTGGCTGGCCTCGGAGTGGCCGAGCGGCGCTGCGGACTCCGCGTCCGGCGGCCTCATCGTCAAACCGCGCTGCGGACGCGGGAGCCGCGGGGTGGTGGTCATCGACTCGGTCCGCGACATGGCGCGGGTGGTGTCCGAGGGCGGCTACGCGGCGGACGAGCTGATCGTGCAGGAGCTGATCGGCGGCCCCGAGTACACGGTGTCCGTGGTGGTGTGGCGGGACGGCGAGGTCCAGGCCGTGGTGCCCAAGGAGGTCGTCCTCAAGCAGGGCGTGACCAGGTACGCGGTGACCCGGCGCCACCGCGAGGTGGCCCGCGTCTGCCGGGCGGTCCAGTCCGCGCTGCGCGCCGACGGCCCCTTCAACGTGCAGCTGTGCCTGGACGCGAACGGCAGGCCGAGAATCTTCGAGATCAACCCGCGCTTCTCCTCCACGGCCTCGCTCACCGCGGCGGCCGGGGTCGACGAGATCACCGGGCTGCTGCGGCAGGCCGTCGCGGACGGGCCCCGCCTGGACGACGACTGGCGCGAGGGGGTGGCGATGGTGCGGCGGTGGACGGACGAGTTCGTCAGCGAGGCGGAGTTCACCTCCCACGGCATCTCCCCCGCACCCGGGGGCGCCCCGGACCTGCCCCGGCAGCTGTCCCCGGGCGGCACGGGCCCGATCCCCGTCGTTCCGGTGCGTGCCCGGTGACCGGCCCCGCAACCGGGGCCGGTGGCGGCGGGGCTCGCGGTGACGAGGCCACCCCCGTGTCCGCCGGAACCGTGACCGCCGGTGCCGCCGGTACGCCCGGTGCTGACGGTTCCGCCGGTACGGAAGGTGCGACTGGCACTACTGGGACTCCCGGTGCCGCCGATGCGCACCCGCTGGCCGAGGCGATGGCGGCGGGGGGCGTGGGGGGCGGNGGCGGTCGTGGAGGTCGGCGGCCTGCTGCGCGGGTGGCGCTCCGACGCGGACGCGCGCAGCGGGGTGTGGGAGGGCAGCCAGTTCAAGGCCCGGGCCGACGCCATGGCGCACCGGGCCCTGTCCGAGCGGCTCACCGCGATCGACGGACGGATCCCGGTGGTCAGCGAGGAGGACCCCGAGTCGCTGCGCGGGGAGCGGCCGTCCCGGTACTGGCTGATCGACCCCGTCGACGGGACCGCCAGCTACGTCCACGGGTTCCCCGGCTACGTCACGCAGGTCGCGCTGGTGGGTGAGGGACGGCCGGAGGCGGCCGCCGTGTTCGCCCCCGAGACCGCGACCCTCTACACGGCCGTGCGCGGCCGGGGCGCGCGCCGGGACGGACGCCCCCTGCCGCCCCCGGGGCCCGCCCGGCCGGGGCGGGGCGTGCTCACCGACAACACGCCGCGGCCCGAGGGGATCGCCCGCCGGGTCAGCGAACGCTTCGGCTACGGCGGGTACCTGGCGAGCGGCAGCATCTCGCTGAAGCTGTGCCTGGTCGCCGAGGGTTCCGCGCACCTGTTCGTCAAGGACGTGCCGGTCCGCGACTGGGACGTGGCGGCGCCCGCCCTGGTCCTGGAGGAGGTGGGCGGCCTGGTCACTCGGCTGGACGGCAGCCCGTTCGACTACCTGGGGTCCTACGAGCACACCGGGCTGGTGGGCGCCGCCGACCCCGCCGTGTGCCGGGCCGTCTCCGGCTGGCTGGCCTCCTGAACCGCGTCCCGTGAGCCGTCCCGGGAGCGCGGACGCGGGGTGGCGACTCACTTTCCGTGTATCCCTTTTCCACACCGGGTGCGGCGCGTATCGTGTGGTCACCAACTCGCGCCTTGGGGGTGGGAAGTGGAGGACGAAAGCCTGCCGCTGCACCGGATGCGCGCCTCGGACGCCGAACGCGACCTCACGGTGGACCGCCTCACCGCCGCGTTCGTCGAGGGCCGCCTGGACCACGAGGAGTACGACCGCCGGGTCGGTCTGGCACTGGGCGCGGTGCTGCTCGGTGAGCTGCGCCCGCTGACCGCGGACCTGCCGGTGTCCCCGTCCCCGGCGCACGGGGTCCCGTCCGCGCGGTCCGGCTCCGGTCCGTGGTCCGCGCCCCCGGCCGAGGCGGCCCGCACCGACCCGGGGTTCCAGCGCGACCCCCGGGACGGCCACGAGCCCCCCGACGCGGGCGACCTGTCGCTCCCGGGCGCCCCCTGGCGCGAATGGGGCGACGAGTGGCGCTGGTGGACGGGTGTGGCGGTGATCCTGACGAGCGTGTGGGGCGTGGTCAGCCTGATGGGCGGCGAGCTCGTACCCTACTGGCCGCTGGTGCCGCTGGGCATCTGGGCCGCGGTGCTGCTCGCCTCCGCCATCTGGCCCAGCGAGGGGGAGCCGCCCTGACGCGGCGCGGGCCCCGCCCTCCGGCCGAGGCCTCGGGCGCGGCCGGTACCGCGGCGGGAGGGGGTCAGCCCGCGGCGTGGAGCCAGCGCACCGGGGCGCCGTCGCCCGCGTAGCGGAAGGGTTCCAGCTCCTCGTCCCAGGCGCGGCCGGTGAGGCGTTCGATCTCGGCGGCCAGCTCGGTGCCGTCGGCCGCGGCCCGCTCCACGGCCAGGCGCAGTCGGCCCTCGGGCACGAGGACCTCGCCCGCCGCGCTGGTGAGGGCGGTGAACATACCGAGGGACGGCGTGTAGCTGTAGCGCACGCCGTCGCAGCCGGGCGACCCCTCCTCGGTCACCTCGAACCGCAGGCGCTGCCACGTGTTCAGCGCCGAGGCCACCGAGCCCGCGGTGCCCGGCTTCCCCTGCCAGTTGAGCTCGGCGCGGTGGTTGCCGGGTGCCGCCGGTTGGGCGACCCAGTCGAGTTTCACGGGTACTCCAACGACGCCCGCGACCGCCCACTCGACGTGTGGGCACAGCGCCGCTGGCGCGGAGTGGACGTACAAGACGCCACGTGCGGACACCGAACCTCCTGATACGAACGAGTGCGCTTCCCCGACGCCCTCGTACCACGAGAAGGTTGCATACCCGCCTGAATGCTTTTGCCCCATTGTGCCCCAAGGGCACCTTGAGAACCAGCGCTCACTTTGCTTTTTCCAGCGTTCCCCCCACCTCCGGGAGCCCCGAAAGCTAGCGTGAGCCCCGGCGAGCGGGAGTCCGATCATAGTGGGGGCGGGTGTGCCAGACCAGTCGCACGAGGACATCCATGACACCCAGGCACCTCCTCAAACCGTACTTTCGACCTTTTCTGGGGAGGAAGCACCCCCACCTTTGCCGGTTCCGGCCACAACCAGCGGTGATACAGCCGGGCCCAATCCGGTCCGGGAACCCGGCGAAGCCGACGCGGCCGTCCCCAGCGACGCCGAGCTCGTACGGGGCGCCTGCCGGGGCGAGCACAGGGCGTGGGAGGCCATCGTGGACCGGCACCTGCCGGTCGTGAACGCGATCGCGCGCTCCTACCGCCTGTCCGCCCCGGACCGGGAGGACGCGGTGCAGACGGTGTGGCTCACCCTCAACCAGCAGCTGCCCCGCCTGCACTCCCCCGAGCGGCTCCGCGGCTGGCTGCGCCGGGTCGCCCACGACGCCTGCGGCCGACAGCGCCGCCACAGCGCCCGGGACCAGCCGGTCGACCCCGGGAGCCTCACCCGGGTGTCCCTCGCGGAGGTTCCGGGCCCCGAGGCGCAGTACCTGCGCAAGGAGGAGCACGAGGAGCTGCACCGCGCGATCCGGCGGCTCACCGACCCGGGAGAACGGCGGGCCGCCCTGCGCTACCTCGACGGGGCCGCGGGGCTGCCCGTGCCCTCGGCCCCCCGCGACCCGGGGGCCGCCGACGGCCGGGTCCACCCCCGGACCGCCGCGAACCAGCGCCGCCGCATGCTCCGCAGACTCCGCCGCATCCTGGAGGAACCGACTTGAGCGACCACGACGACCCTTCCCGGGCCCTGGCGGGGCGCGCCGCCGCCCTGGCCGCCTTCGACCGCGGCGACGACGGCGCCGACGTGGCGGCCCTGACCGGGGAGAGGGCTCCGGCGGACGAGGTGCTGCGCTCGGCGGACGGGTGCGCGGACGGCGTGCTGGTCACCGCCCTGCGTTTCGAGCACGGGGACCTGACCGTGGACCTGCGGGTCCACGCGCACGGTCGGCTGCGCTCGCTGTCGGGGCTGGCCACCGGGGACTACGACCACGCGGTCCTGCGCGTGCGCCGCCCCGGCTCCGGGGAGGACCTGCGCATCGGCGAGGACGGCGGGTTCGCGCTGTCCGGCCTGGCCCGGGGCCCGATCAGCCTGGCGCTGCTCAGGGCGGGACGCCCGCCGGTGGTGACCGGCTGGTTCACCGTCTGAGCACGCGGGCCGCCGGACACCCCCAGACACGGGTGCGCACGGGTAGGGCTGAGGGGGTTCACCTTCTGAGCACGCGGACCGCCGGGATACCGGTGATCACAGGCGTCACAGAAACGGGGAAGACCGAACCCGGGTTGCAGACAGACGCGAACCGGCTCCCGACCCTGGCCCTTCGACCGGCTTCGTCCGGGTTCGTGTCAGCCGAGTTGTCCACGGGCGGGCGCGACCCCTCCCGTGCGCCCTCCGGCGCTGCTATCACTGTGTGCGGCCCGCCCCCTCGGTGAAAGGCAGCGGACGTGTCCCTGCGCGCCCAGCCCTCCCCCCTCTCCCCCGAGTCCCCCCTCTCCGCCGCCTGCCCCGACCAGCACCTGCTGCGGTCCGGCAGATCCCTGCTCGCCCGCGTGAGCCACGGGGTACGCCTGGCGCAGGGCGGCATGTTCGAGCAGACCGCGGCGCTGCTGGACGAGGCCCACCGGCGCCTGCGCGGCCACCCGGTGGCCGAGGCCGCGACGGTGATGCCCGGCGTCCTGCTCAACCTGGGTCTGGCGCAGACGCTGTGCGGCCGCTTCCCGCAGGCAGAGGAGCACCTGCGCGAGGCCCGGTCCCTGGCCCGGGAGCGCCGACTGCCGCTGATGGACCTGGTGATCCGCCAGAACCTGGGCTGCCTCAGCCTCTACCGGGGCGACGCCTCCACGGCCATCGCCACCTTCCACGGCCTGACCGACCGGCTGCCCTCCGACCGCCGGGAGGCCCTGCACGTGGACCTGGCCGAGGCGCTGCTGGCCGAGGGCCTGGTGGAGGAGGCGGCGACGGCGCTCGCGGACGGCCCCTGGGCCGGGGGCTCGTCGGCGAACGCCCTGCTGGTGGAGGCCAAGCTGCGGCTGCTGCGGGGCGACCACCACCACACGGTCGAACTCACCCGCCGGGTCCGCCACTCCTTCGGCACGGGCTCGCTGTGGTACCGGCTGGCCACCCGCCTGGAGAGGATGGCGCTGCGCGAGGGCCGGGCCGCCTCCCCCGTGGCCCGGGCCAGGAACGCCCTGGCCGTCCGCGCGCCCCTGGCCGCGCCGCGGCCGTCGGGGACCGAACCCGCCCAGCTGGCCCTGGACACCCTGGACGCGCACGCCTCCCTCGCGCCGGGCCCCTGGCTGGCGGGCGCGGTGAGCGATCCCCACGTCGTCCGCGCGGGCCTGGAGAGCGCCCTGCGCGCCGGGGAGGCGGCCACCGCCCTGGAGTGGGCGGAGCTGGCCCGGACCTGGGCCGCGCCCCACGTCCCCGGTCCCCGCGTGCGCACACCGGCGACGGCCTCGCTGGCCGACCGCTACCGCGCCGCCCTGGTCCGCGGCCGTGACCCGCACGCCCTGGCCCGGCGCCTGGAGTCGGCCCGCTGGCAGGGGCACCACGAGGCCCCGGGGGCGCGCCACGCCCCCGCACCGGCGCCCGTGGCCGGTGCGCTGCTGGAGCGGCTGGGCGACCGGGCCTTCGTGCGGTACACGCGGGCGGGCGGGGACGCCGTCGCGCTCGTGGCCGCGGCCGGACGGGTCCACGCCCGCGTCCTGGGGCCGCTCCCGCACGTGGCCCGGGCGCTGGCCCGGTTCGTGCACCCGGTGGCGCTTCCCCGGCACGCGTGCGAGGCGCGGGAGGCGGCCGACGGCGCCGCCCGCGTCCTCCTCGAACCGCTGTTGGCGCTGGTCGGCGACCGCCCGCTGGTCGTGGCCGGTGACGCCTACCTCGGCGATCCCCCCTGGGGCATGCTCCCCGCGCTGCGGGGCCGTCCGCTGAACCTGGTGCCCGGCGCCGGGTTCTGGCTGGACCGGGCCCGTTCCGGCGCTCCCGCGCCCCGCCCGCCGGAGCGGGTGCTGCTGGTGGCGGCGCCCGAGCCGGACGGGGCGGCACGCGAGGTCGCCGCGCTGGCCGACGTGTACCCGGGGGCGCAGGTGCTCTGCGCCGACCGGGCCCTGCGCTCCGACGTCCTGGCCGCCCTCGGCCGGGCCGACCTGGTCCACCTGGCGGGGCACGGGCGCGTCCCCGGCCGCTCGCCCATGCTCGCCTCGGTCGGCCTGGGAGACGGGCCGCTGCTCGCCTGCGACCTGGCCGGGCTGCCCCGGGCCCCGGACACGGTGGTGCTGTCGACCTGCTGGAGCGGCCGGGGCTTCGCGGACCGCGCCGGGGCGCCGCTCGGCTTCACCGGCGCGCTGCTCGCGGCCGGGGTCCGCACGGTGGTGGCCAGCCCCGTCCCCGTCCGGGACGCGGGGACCGTCGAGGCCATGCGCCTCTTCCACCGTGCGCTCGCCGCGGGCGTCCCCGCGCCCGAGGCGGTGGCTGTCCACCTCGGGCGGACCGGGTTCTGCTGCTTCGGCGCCTGAGGCCGCTACCAGCCGCGCTCGCGCCACTCCCCCAGGTACGGACGCTCGGCGCCCAGGGTGGTGTCGCCTCCGTGCCCGGGGTAGACCCAGGTGTCGTCGGCCAGCACCCCGAACAGGCGCTCCTCCACGTCCGCGAACAGGACGCGGAAGTCGTCGTCGGACCAGGTGCGGCCGACGCCTCCGGGGAAGAGGGAGTCACCCGTGAAGAGGTGGGTGTGGCCCTCGGGGTCGTCGTAGCGCAGGGCGATCGACCCGGGCGTGTGCCCGCGCAGGTGGATGACGGTGAGGTGGCACTCCCCGACCGGGACGCGCGCCCCGTGCACGACGGGCTCGTCCACGGAGACCGGGAGCTCGTCGCCGTCGTCGGGGTGGGCGACCGTGCGGGCCCCGGTCTGGCCCACGACCTCGGCGAGGGCCTGCCAGTGGTCCTGGTGGCGGTGGGTGGTGACCACCCGCGCCAGGCCCTCCTCGCCGATCAGCTCCAGGACGCGGTCGGGCTCCGCCGCCGCGTCGATGAGGACGCCCTCGCCGGTGGCCCGGCAACGCAGCAGGTAGGCGTTGTTGTCCATCGGGCCGACGGCCAGTTTGGTGATGGTCAGGTGCGGTAGTCGTCGCAGGTCGGCGGGACCGCCGACCCTCGTATCTCCGGAGTAGCTCACCCGACCATTGTGGCCCGCGTCCGGGGGCGGACGCACCCGGGTGGCACGGGTGTGCGGCCGCGGCGGGCCCGGGCGGGGCGCGCCGCGGCCGGTGTCACCTGGCCCAGCGGGGTGCGCGCTTTTCGAAGAAGGCGGCACGGCCCTCGGCGGCGTCCTCGCCGGCGAAGAACTCGGCGGACAGCTCGCCCATCCGGGCGAAGGCCCCGGCGCGCCGGTCCGGGGCCGCCAGCGCGCCCGAACCCAGTTCGCCCAGGAGCTCCTTGGTGCGCGACAGCGCGCGCGGCGCCGAGCCCCGCAGCCCTTCCAGGATCGCGTCCACCGCGTGCGGCATGTCGCGGTCGGGGACGGCCTGGGTGAGGAGGCCGGCCTTGGCGGCGGCGGAGGCGTCGAACAGCTCGCCGGTGAGGAAGTAGCGGCTGAGCTGGCGCGAGTGCATCCGTGCGGACACCGGGACGGAGATGATCGCGGGGACCACGCCGATGCGCACCTCGGTGAAGGCGAACGTGGCGCTCTTGGGCGCCAGGGCGATGTCGGCGGCGGCCACCAGTCCGATGCCCCCGGCGCGGGCGGCGCCGTTGAGCACGGCGACCACCGGTTTGGGGGCGCCCATGATCTGCTCGAAGATCTCGGGGAGCTCGGGCGCCGGTTCGGCCGGGACGCCCCGGAGGGCCGCGCCGACCTCCTTCAGGTCGGCTCCCGCGCAGAACACCGGGCCGGTGCCGGTGAGCACGACGGCGCGCACCTCGTCGTCGGCCACCGCCTCGGCCAGGGCCGCGGACAGTTGCGCGCGCAGTCGCGCGGACAGGGCGTTGCGGTTGCGGGGGGAGTCGAGGGTGACCGTGGCGACGGAGCGCTCGACGGCCAGGCGTACCAGGGGCGTGTCGTCCGAGGGGGTCGGGGACGGGTGCTGCGTCATCGCAGGCGGGCCTTTCTCAGGGTCCATACTCGCGGATGCGGGAGAGGGGGAACGCGCGCGTGCCTGTCGCGGCGCGCGTACGCGCCCGGCTCGTGGCCGGACGCGTCTCGCTCTGTGGCGTCGTGCACGAATCCGGTTCCACCCTAGACAACCGGATCGTCAGGACACCACGTCTGTTCACACCCTGCTTGTTAAGTCCCGCTCACGGGTGACCGCGCGTGTGACGCGGCGGGGCGGCGCACCTCGGGCCGCCCCTTCGCCAACGGCTGCCCGGCGCCCGCGCCGCGGCGGACCCCGCCGCCGGTCGGCCCGACCGCCCCGGAGGAAGCGGTCGGGGCCCTCTGCGGCCCCGGCCCCTCAGGGGCGGGTGGTCGCCTCGGACAGGGCGTCGGCGAAGTGCATCATGGCCGACACCGCCCCGGCGCCGTCCGCGGCCTCGCTGACCCTCAGTGTGAGGGGCTCGGCGGTGATCGCGCCGGTGTACCCGTGGTCGAGCTCGCACTCCTCGTCGGCGCAGGCGGCCGGTTCGAGGTCGATGTGGGCGATCGCGCCCCAGTTCACGGACAGGTTGACGCTCAGCACCAGCTCGCTGGGCATGCTGCCCGGGGTGTACTGGGCGGGGTTGGGCACCACGCGGGTCAGGGCGACCGACTGGATGTTGCCCAACTGGATGCTGTCGGTGGTGGTGGAGGCGTGCGAGGTGCCGCCGGGCTCGGTGGGCGGGTGCTCGTCGGTGTGGCACACCACGAGGCGGGTCGCGGTCAGCAGCATCACCGTGATGTGCCGCCGCATCTCCATGGCCGGGTCGAAGGTCGCCTCGTGGTGCACGATGAACGCCTCGGCGCCCTCGTTGCCCAGGGCGGTGGCGACGGCGTCGATCACGAGCGCGGGGTAGTACCCGCTGCGTTCGATCTCCGTCCGCCAGTCCGTGGACACGGCGCGTGTTTTCCTCATACTCCTATCCTGCCCCTTTCCCGTGACACTTCGCGACCGGGACGTGAAACGGGATGCCCACCCCATGATCAGAACGTCACCCCGCGCAGTCGCCGGGGCCCGGCGTCGGGCCGCACGTCGGGGGCCTCGCGCAGCCAGATGCGCGCGCCCAGCACGTGGGCTCCGGTGGCGTTGACCAGGACCGGGTCCAGGTCGACGTAGCCGATCTCGGGGAAGGCCTCCACCAGGCGCGAGACCCGGACGAGGAGTTCCTCCAGGGCCTCCACGTTGGGCTGCTCGGCGAGCGAGGTCGCACCGGCGGGCAGCCCGAACAGCAGCGGGGCGGCCCGCACGGCGTGGATGAGGTCGGCGGCGTCCATGTCGGTGAGCGGCGCCAGCCGGAACGCCCGGTCGTCGAGCAGTTCGGCGGTCACGTCCGCCAGCCCGAAGGAGACCACCGACCCGAAGGACTGGTTGTCGCCCGCCCGGATGACCGTGGGCACCCCGGGGGCCACCATGCGCTGCACGACCAGCGAGGCCTCGTCGCCGAAGCGGTCGTGCAGGGCCGCGAAGGCGCTGCGCACGTCGTCGGGGGTGCGCAGGTCGGCGCGGACGAACGTGCCGCCCGCGCGCAGGCGCAGGTCCGGCGAGTCGGCCTTGACCACCGCCGGGTAGCCCAGCTGGCCCGCGGCCACCACGGCCTCGTCCTCCGAGGTCACCGGGATGTCGGGGTAGGCGGCGATGCCGTAGCAGGCCAGCAGGTCGCGGGCGTCCTCGCCGGAGATCGCCTTCTCCTCGTCGTAGCGGCGCTCGCCGCCGAACCAGGCGACCTCCTCGGCCGAGGGCGTGGCGTTCTTGAGCGCGCGGACGATGGTGGCGCGGGCCCGGGCCCCGTCGATGTCGGGCAGCTCGGGGTGGCGTCCGGGCCTGCGGTCGCGCCACTGGGCGTAGCGGGTGGCGTAGGCCAGGGCGCGCACGGCGTCCTCGGGCGAGGGGTAGGAGGGCACCGAGCCGCGCAGGGTCTGGCCGCGCTCGCCGACGCGGCGCAGCTCCTCGGGGACCCCCTGGCGGGCCAGGTAGGTGGTGACGACGGGCTTGGTCGCGTCCAGGGAGCGGGCCCGCAGCACGCGGGCGACGTCGTCGGAGATGGGGTGCAGCGCGGGGACGAACACGACCACGACCGAGTGCACGTCCTCGGCGGCCAGGGCCGTCTCCAGGGCGCGGTCGAAGTCCTCCGCGGTGGCCTGGGGGCCGAGGTTGACCGGGTCGTGCGGCTTGAGCCCCTGACGGACGGCCGCGTCCTTGACCAGCAGCTCCAGGGAGTCGGAGTTGCCGATGACGCCCACGCGGGGCCCCAGCGGCAGGGGCTGGTAGGCGAACACCTGGGCGGCGTCGAACATCTGCGTGATGTCGTCCACCCGCACCACCCCGGCCTGCTGGAACAGCGAGGTGACCGCGTAGTCGGGCAGGGAGAGCCCGCCCGCGGCGTGGCCGGTGGGCGTGGTCCGCGCCGAGCCGCCGCTGCGCACCGCCACGACCGGCTTCTGCTTGGCCAGGCGCCGGGCCAGGCGGGTGAACTTGCGCGGGTTGCCCAGCGACTCCAGGTACTGGAGCACCACCTCCGTGGCCGGGTCCTCCTGCCAGTACTGCATGAGGTCGTTGCCGGACACGTCGGCGCGGTTGCCCGCCGAGACGAAGGTGGACAGGCCCATGCCGCGCTCGGCCACGCGCTGGAGGATGGCACGGCCCAGGGCACCGGACTGGGAGAAGAACCCGATCGTGCCCGTGGGCGGCAGGTCCGGGGACAGGGTGGCGTTGAGCGAGATCGCGGGGTCGGTGTTGGCGATGCCCAGGCAGTTGGGGCCGACCACGCGCATCCCGGCCGCGCGGGCGGTGCGCACCAGCTCGTCCTGGCGGGCGCGGCCCTCGGGTCCGGTCTCGCCGAACCCGGAGCTGACCACGACCAGGCCGTGCACGCCCTTGTCGGCGCACTGCTCGACCACGTCGACCACCATGTCGGCGCGCACCGCCACGACGGCGAGGTCGACCTGGTCGGGGATGTCCAGGACCGAGGGGTAGGCGCGCACGCCCACGACCGCCTTGGCCTCGGGGTGGACCGGGTAGACCGGGCCCTGGAACTCCCCGCCCAGGAGGTTGCGCAGGGCGGTCTGGCCGATGGTGTGCGCGGTGCGGCTGGCGCCGATGACCGCGACCGAGTTCGGGAAGAGCAGGCGGGCGATGGAACGCGACTCGGCGCGCTGCTCGCGGGCCCGCATGACCTCGGTGGAGTCGTCGGTGGGCTGGAGGTCCAGGGTGAGGCGGATGACTCCCTCGTCGAAGGTCTGCTGGGCGGTGTACCCGGCCTCGCGGAAGACGTTGATCATGCGCCGGTTCTCGGGCAGCACGTCGGCGATGAAGCGGCGCATGCCGCGCTCGCGCGCGGCCGCGCCGATGTGCTCCAGCATGACCGAGGCCAGGCCGCGTCCCTGGTGGGCGTCCTCCACGACGAAGGCGACCTCCGCCTCCTCCGGCGCCACCTTGTCGTAGCGCACCACGGAGACGAGGGAGTCGGAGATGGTGGCGACCAGCGCCACGCGGTCCTCGTAGTCGACCGTGGTGAAGCGTTTGACGTCGCGGTCGGAGAGCTTGGGGTAGGGCGCGAAGAACCGGTAGTAGATGGTCTCCGGGGACAGGCGTGAGTGGAACTCGCGGAGCAGGTCAGCGTCTTCGGGGGTGATGGGGCGCAGGTGCGCGGTGCCTCCGTCGGTCAGGACGACGTCGGCTTCCCAGTGGTTCGGGTAGGACTGCACGACTGCGAGACTAGACGACAAACGGCCGAATCCGGGGAAAGTCCGTGCGGGCGGCGCGAAAACCCCGCTCGGGACCACGCACGGTGTGTCCCTCGCTCCCGGAGGCGCGGACCGGGACCGGCGGCCCCGGTCGCGGACCGGATCGGCCGTCCCATGGGCGATCGCGGCTCCGCGGGACGTCCGGAAGCGGTGTGGCCGGGGTGCTGTCACTTCGTTACACGCCGCTGACGGTTGACCTGTTAACGTCGTGCGAGCACGGATTCTGATAACCCTCGGTGGTGGCTGGCGAAATGACACGAGTGGTCGTGATCGGTGACCTGATGACCGACGCCGTCGCGCGCGCGTTCCACCCGTTGGCCCGCGGCAGCGACACTCCGGCGTCCGTGATCATGTACGGCGGCGGGTCGGGGGCGAACATCGCCTCGTGGCTGGCCGTGGAGGGCACCGACACCACGTTCGTCGGCCGCCGCGGCTCCGACATCACCGGGCGCACCCGTGAGATGGAACTCATGGGCTACGGCTTGGACTCGCGGATGGTGATGGACCCGGAGCGGCCCACCGGCACCTGCGTGGTGATGATCACGCACCGGGGCGACCGGACGATGCTGAGCGACCCGGGCGCCAACGCGCGCCTGCAGCCCGAGGACCTGCCCCGCGACGTGTTCGGCCCGGACGGGCACCTGCACGTGTCGGGGTACACACTCATCAACGACGACTCCAGGCGCGCCGCCCGGGTGGCGCTGCGGATGGCCCGCGAGAGCGGGATGTCGATCTCGGTGGACGGCGGTTCGCACGCGCCGCTGGAGCGCGCGGGCGCGGAGAACTTCCTGGACTGGACGCAGGGCGCGCGCCTGCTGTTCGCCAACGTCGACCAGGCCCGGGTGCTGACCGGCCGGGACGAGCCCGAGGCCGCCGCCAAGGTGCTGACCGCGTGGTACCCCAACGTGGTGCTCAAGCTCGGCCAGCAGGGTGGGCTGTGGGCGTCCAAGACCCGCGACGACTGCGTGACGGCGCCGGCCGAGCCGGTGGACCCGTCCCCGGGCTCGGTGGGCGCCGGTGACGCCTTCATCGCCGGTTTCCTGCCCGCGTGGCTGCTCGGCCGCCACCCCAAGGAGGCGCTGGGCCGGGCGCACCGCCTGGCGGCACGCGCCCTGCACCAGCCGGGCGCACGCCCGGACCTGGGCGAGGGCCAGCCGGTGCGCCGCGGCGCACCGCGCGGCCAGCGCATCCGCTGAGCCCCGGCGACCAGGACTCCGACGACCCGTCCGCACGATCAGTGCATCCGCCGAGTCCCGGCGACCAGGACTCCAGCAGCCCGGCCGCTCGGCCGACGCCTCCGCCGAGCCCCTGCGGCCCAGGGCCGAAGAGCCAAGGCCCCGAAAACCCGCCCGCGCGGACCGGGGCTCCCGCCGCCAGCGGCCCGCGCCCCTGAAAGCCCTACGGTGCAGGGATCCGGCGCCCGTGGTCAACGCGTCCGCCCGCGACGGGACGCCCTCGGAGGGCTCCCGCCGGGGCCGCCGCCCAGCCGTCGCTCACCCCCCTGCGGTGGCCAGGGTCAGCGGCAGCACCTGGGGCGCCCCGGCTCTGCGGAGCAGGGCGGCGCCCACCGTGAGGCTCCAGCCGGTGTCGGTGACGTCGTCGACCAGCAGCACCGGTCCGGGGGTGTGCTCCTGCAGCCGCGCCATCCGCTCGGTGAGCTCCTCCCCCGCCACGAGGGCGGTGTGGACCTGTTCCAGGCGCATGGCGCTGTTGTGCCTGCGCGGCCCGGTGCCCCGATCGGTGCGGTACTCGAGCGCCCCCACGGGCGTCAGCCGCCCCAGCCGGGACAGCCGCTCGGCCAGGTCGGTGATCATCCCGGGGCGGGTGAGCGAGGGCATCGCCACCACGCCGACGGGGCGCCGTTCCCAGTTCCAGTCGGCCAGGACGCGCACCACGCCCTGGAGCACGCGCTCGTCCACGGGCGCGTCGGGGGCGTCGGCGGCCAGGACGCGGCGCAGCTCGTTGCCCCAGCCGATGTCGGTGAGGCGGCCCAGGGCACGGCCCTCCCCCGCCCGCAGCTCCTCGGCGATCTTGCCGGACAGGTCCACGCCCAGGGTGGCCATCCCGGTCGGCCACTGGCGCCGGGGCGCGATGGGCGTGCCGGGCCGGTCCAGGTGCTCGGCCGCGGCCTCGCGCCGGGTGGAGTCGACGTCCGCGGGCCAGTACTCGCCCGTGCACACGTCGCAGCGCCCGCAGGGGACGGCCTCGGGGTCGTCCAGCTGGCGGCGCAGGAACTCCATCCGGCAGGTGTCCAGGTCGAGGTAGTCGAGCATGGCGCGCTGCTCGCGCTCGCGCGCCCGGCTGACGGCCGCGTAGCGCTCGGAGTCGTAGGTCCACGGCTGTCCGGTGGCCTCCCAGCCGCCCCGCACCCGGCGGACGGCCCCGTCCACGTCCAGCACCTTGAGCATCTGCTCCAGGCGGGTGCGGCGCAGGTCCACCCGGGTCTCCAGGTGCGCGACGGACAGCGGCCCGCCCGCCTCGGCGAGCGCGTCCAGGGTCTGGCGCACGGTCTGCTCGGGCGGGAAGGACAGTCCGGCGAAGTACTCCCAGATGCGGGTGTCCTCGCGGCCGGGCAGCAGGACCGCCTCGGCCCGCTGCACGCCGCGCCCGGCGCGGCCGACCTGCTGGTAGTAGGAGATCGGGGACTGCGGGGCGCCCAGGTGGACGACGAAGCCCAGGTCGGGCTTGTCGAAGCCCATGCCCAGCGCGCTGGTGGCGACCAGCGCCTTGACCCGGTTGGCGAGCAGGTCGTCCTCGGCCTCGCGGCGCTCGTCGGGATCGGTCTGGCCGGTGTAGGCGCGCACCTCCATGCCCTGCTGGGCGAGGAAGCGGGCGGTCTCCTGGGCGGCGCTGACGGTGAGCGCGTAGACGATGCCCGAGCCCTGGATCTTGGGCAGGTGCTCGGCCAGCCAGCTGAGCCTGGCGGTGGGGTCGGGCAGCCTGACGACGGCCAGGCGCAGGCTCTCGCGCTCCAGGGACCCGCGCAGGACCAGGGTGTCGCCGCGCTCGCCGCCCGCCTGGAGCTGCTCGGCCACGTCGCGGGTGACGCGCTCGTTGGCCGTGGCGGTGGTGGCCAGCACCGGGACGCCCTCGGGCAGGTCGTGCAGCAGGGAGCGGATGCGCCGGTAGTCGGGGCGGAAGTCGTGTCCCCAGTCGGAGACGCAGTGGGCCTCGTCGATGACGACCAGGCCCGCCCCCGCGGCCAGCTCGGGCAGGACCCGGTCGCGGAACTCGGGGTTGTTGAGGCGCTCGGGGCTGACCAGCAGGACGTCGACCCGGCCCGCGGCCACGTCGGTGTAGGCGTTCTCCCAGTCGGTGGTGTTGGAGCTGTTGATGGTGCGGGCGCGGATGCCCGCGCGCTCGGCCGCGGCGATCTGGTTGCGCATCAGCGCCAGCAGCGGGGAGACGATGACGGTGGGGCCCGCCCCCTCGGCTCGCCGCAGGGCGGTGGCCACGAAGTACACCGCCGACTTGCCCCAGCCGGTGCGCTGGACGACGAGGGCTCTGCGGTGCTCGGCGGCCAGGGCGTGGATGGCGGTCCACTGGTCCTCGCGCAGCCGGGCGGAGTCCCCGGCCAGGGCGCGCAGGTGCGCCTCGGCGCGCTCGCGCAGCGCGCCGTCGGACGCGGCGGTGGGAACGGTGCTGTCAGGGGTGGGTGTGGCCATACGTCCCTTGGTACCAGAGCCGGGGGACGGTCGAGCGGTTGTCCACAGGCCCGGTTCCGCGTGACGGGGATCGCCCGACCCGCCCATCCCGCCCGCCCCGCCCCGGAGCGGCCACGCGGCCGAACTGGGACGGGGTCCCCCTCGTAACCCCCACGAGCACTCCCGGTAACAGAAAGGATACTTTCCACTTTCCTGCCATTGCGCTCCCCCGACCGGGACTGAACACTCATTTACCAAGGCTCAGGCCTGGGAGCGCTCCCGCCCGCAGAGGGCGGACGCTCTCCCGCGAAAGCGAGTGAAAGGCGCAGTATGCGGCACTCTTGGAGTCGACCGTCCCCCCACCATCCCCCCAACGGACCCACGACCGCACGGCGCGCGCGGTCACCGCGCATGGGCGTCCTGGCCGCCGCCACGGCCCTGGTCTGCGCCGCGGGCGTGGCCTCCGCCCCTCCGGCCGCCATGGCGGGCGGGGGCCCCCCCCGNCCGTCGGCTCCGGCGGCTACAGTGACACCCTCCCCGCCGGAGCTCCAGGGCCCTCCGACCTGAACGGCGCCCCGGTCGACCCCAAGGTGACCGACGACTTCGAGGGGCACGCCCCCACCAACGAGTGGTGGTCGTCGCTGATCTTCCAGCGCTACCCCGACAACCCCCACGGCGAGAACCTCTTCGCCCACCCCGCCAGCTTCCACCCCCACGAGGGCGGGCTGGAGATGGGCTACCCGCAGGACCCCCAGCTCGTCGCCGACGGCCTCAAGTACGAGCACCCCCACACCGCGGACCTGTCCCTGGGGGTCCAGGGGCTGTCCTCCCCCGACACCCGGGTCGCCGACCACGGCGACTGGACCGTCACCGCGCACTGGGAGGGCTCCGGCCGGACCCTGCGCGTGACCATCGGCCAGGGCCTGCCCTTCGCCTACGCCGACACCGCGGGCGGCGACGCCCAGGTGACCTTCTCCGGCACCCCCGAGGTCTGGCACCAGGACGGCTCCGTGGTCGGCGCCAGCGTGGGCGGCCGCCACTACGCGCTGTTCGCCCCCTCCGACGCCCCCTGGACGCGCTCGGGCGACACCTTCACCGCCCCGACCGGCGCCGAGGGCCACTACTCCGTGGCGGTCCTGCCCTCCCCCGAGGACCTGGACACCTTCGCCCCCTACGCCCACTCCTTCGTCACCGACTCCCTCGTGGAGTACGACTACGACGAGGCCGCCGCCACCCTGACCAGTACCTACCGGGTGGAGACCGAGCCGCGCGAGGGGAGTGGGGAGGGCACGCTCATGGCCCTCTACCCGCACCACTGGCGGGAGGCCGCCACCCCCGTCACCGACCTGTCCTACTCCTCCCCCCGGGGCGAGATGCGCGTGGCGGAGGGCGCGAGCTTCACCACCGAGCTGGCCACCCAGGGCATCCTGCCCAGCCTGCCGACCGTGGACAGCGCCGACCACGACCGCATGCGCCAGCTCATCGACGAGGTGCTGACCGAGCAGGAGCACTTCCCCGAGCCCAGCGACACCTACTGGGACGGCAAGGCGCTGGGCAGGCTGGCCCAACTGGTGCCCATCGCCGACTCCATCGGCTACACCGAGGGCCGCGACGCGCTGCTGGACCTGGTCAGGGACCGCCTGGAGGACTGGTTCACGGCCGGAGGGACCCGCCAGTTCGCCTACGAGGCCGACTGGGGCACCATGCTCGGCTACCCGGACAGCTTCGGCTCCGCCACCGAGGTCAACGACCACGACTTCCACTACGGCTACTTCGTCTCCGCGGCGGCCGTCGTCGCCCGCTACGACAACGCCTGGGCCGCCGAGGACGCCTGGGGCGGCATGGTGCGCCTGCTGATCCGCGACGTGGCCGAGACCGACCCGAACAGCGACATGTTCCCGCGCCTGCGGTCCTTCTCGCCCTACGCGGGGCACGGATGGGCCTCCGGGCACGCGGGGTTCGCCGCCGGGAACAACCAGGAGTCCTCCTCCGAGGGCATGCACTTCGCCGCCGCCACCGCGCTGTTCGGCGCCCTGACCGGCGACGAGGAACTGCGCGACCTGGGCGTGTACCTGCACACCACGCAGGCCTCCGCCATCACCCGCTACTGGCAGAACCACGGCGGCGACACCTTCCCCGAGGGGTTCGAGCACGACGTCGTCGGCATGGTGTGGGGCGACGGCGGCGACTACCGCATCTGGTGGGACGGCGGCGACGAGGAGCACTACGGCATCAACTACCTGCCCATCACGGCGAGCTCGCTGTACCTGGGGCACGACCCCGAGCACGCCGGGGCGATGTACGAGTCGCTGGTGGACCGCCTGGGACGCGAGCCGCAGATCTGGCGCGACATCCACTGGGAGCACCGCGCCCTCTCCGACGGCGACGACGCCCTGCGCATGTTCGAGGAGCAGTGGAGCACCTACGAGCCGGAGGCTGGCGAGTCCAAGCCGCACACCTACCAGTGGGTCTCCACGCTCGCCGAGGTCGGCACCGTGGACACCTCCGTCACCGCCGACACCGCGCACTACGCCGTCTTCAACGACGGCGGGGAGCGCACCCACGTCGCCTTCAACCCCTCCGGCTCCCCGCTGACCGTCACCTTCTCCGACGGCGTCGAGCTGGACGTGGAGCCGCGCTCGCTGGCCTCCACCACGGGTGAGGGCGGCGGCGGTGACCCCGGGGACCCGGGCGACCCCGGCGATCCCGGCGATCCGGGAGACCCGGGCGACCCTGGTGAGGGCAACGTCGGCGACGGCAGTCTGCACCTGACTCCCTCCGCCCTCTCGGACGCCCCGCACGGCTCCGCCGGCGAGATCACCGTGGCCTCCGCCGGGGGGCGCAACCAGGACGGCCTGCCGCCGGGCGACCGCGTGGTGCTGCGCGCCGACGACCTGACCGGCACCCACACCGGCGGCGCCACCGCGTTCTCGCTGCCCGTGGACTCGGGGGGCGCGGTCGGCAACGCGGTCCAGGTCCGCGTGGTCTACGACCTGGACGGCGACGGCACCGACGACCGCACGGAGACCTACCGCTACTTCGCCACCAACGACCTGAACGGCTGGGAGGAGTACACGCAGGGCCAGGGCGCGGCGAGCGCCGACGGGTCCCTCGGCGACCTGGAGGGCGGATCCGTCCGCGTCGAGCTGTGGAGCGCCCTGGGCAACGCCTCCTCGCGGGTCCTGGTCGGCCCCGACGGCGGCGCCTCGGTCACGATCCCCTTCACCGACTGACGACCCCGGCCCCCGGAGCCCCTCCCGGGCGCCGGGGGCACCGGCCGTCCCGGCCCGGGACGCGCGAACCGAAACAGGCCGCGCCCGCCGCTCCGTTTCGGGAGTTCCGGGCACGATCGGTGTGTTGTGCGACCGACCGGCACCGAAGCACAGAAACATCGCGGACCCGCCCACCGTCACACAACCCGCACGTCGCACGGGTACGCGCGACACCGCGTCACGAGACTCACACCCGTCCGGCGACGCGTCCTTGTACGTTTCAGTCTCTGGCACAGGCCAGAATTACGGACATGGCCCGTACTACTTCCCGTCCCCCCGAGGATCTCGCCGAGAAGATCATCGACATCGACGTCTCCGAGGAGATGCGCGGCAGCTTCCTGGAGTACGCCTACTCGGTCATCTACCAACGCGCGCTACCGGACGCGCGCGACGGTATGAAACCGGTGCAGCGGCGCATCCTCTACCAGATGAACGAGATGGGGCTGCGGCACGACCGCGGCCACGTCAAGTGCGCCCGCGTCGTCGGGGACGTGATGGGCCGCCTCCACCCCCATGGCGACACCGCCATCTACGACGCGCTCGTGCGCCTGAGCCAGTCCTTCGCCATGCGCGTGCCCCTGGTGGACGGCCACGGCAACTTCGGCTCCCTGGGCGGCGACGACGCGCCCGCCGCCATGCGTTACACCGAGGCGCGCCTGGACCGCGCCGCCGAGCAGCTGGTCGCCTCCATCGACGAGAACGTCGTCGACTTCCGTCCCAACTACGACGGCCAGGAGACCGAGCCCGAGGTCCTGCCCGCCGCCTTCCCGAACCTGCTGGTCAACGGCGCCTCCGGCATCGCGGTGGGCATGGCCACCAACATGGCCCCGCACAACCTGGGCGAGGTCGTCGCGGCCGCCCGCCACCTGATCGCCAACCCCGAGGCCACCCTGGAGGAGCTCACCGAGTTCGTGCCGGGCCCGGACCTGCCCACCGGCGGCACCATCGTCGGCCTGGACGGCATCCGCGACGCCTACCGGAACGGCCGGGGCACGTTCAAGACCCGCGCCACCGTCGCCATCGAGAAGGTGTCCGCGCGGCGCACGGGCCTGGTGGTCACCGAGCTGCCCTACAGCGTGGGCCCGGAGAAGGTCATCAGCCGGATCAAGGAGCTGGTGCAGTCCAAGAAGCTCCAGGGCATCTCGGACCTGAAGGACCTGACCGACCGCACCCAGGGCCTGCGCCTGGTCATCGAGCTCAAGAACGGCTTCAACCCCGAGGCGGTCCTGGAGGAGCTGTACCGGCTCACGCCGATGGAGGAGTCCTTCGGCATCAACAACGTGGCCCTCGTGGACGGCCAGCCCCAGACGCTGGGCCTGCGCGAACTCCTCGACGTCTACGTCAACCACCGCATCGACGTGGTGCGCCGCCGCAGCGAGTTCCGCCGCGCCAAGCGCCAGGAGCGCCTGCACCTGGTGGACGGCCTGCTCGTGGCCCTGCTGGACATCGACCGGGTCATCTCCCTGATCCGCGAGGCCGACGACACCGCCGCCGCCCGCGAGTCGCTCATGGGCGCCTACGACCTGTCGGACATCCAGGCCCGCTACATCCTGGAGACCCCGCTGCGGCGCCTGACCCGCTTCGACCGGATGGAGCTGGAGACCGAGCGGGACAAGCTCAACAAGGAGGTCGACGCCCTCACCGCGGTCCTGGAGTCGGACAAGAAGCTGCGCCGCCTGGTCTCCAAGGAGCTGGGCGACGTCGCCAAGGAGTTCGCCACCCCGCGCCGCACGCAGCTGCGCGAGAGCGACGGCGTGGCCCGCAGCGCGGTGATCCCGCTGGAGATGGCCGACAAGCCCTGCCACGTGCTGATGGGCGTGGACGGCGCGATCGGCCGCAGCAAGGGGGCCACCGTGCCGCGCGTGTACGAGGGTCTGCGCACCCGGCACGACGCGGTCCACGTGTCCGTCCCCACCACCTCGCGCTCCGCCGTCGGCCTGGTCACCGACCTGGGCCGGATGATCCGCGTGCCGGTGGTCGAGCTGCCGGAGCTGCCCGACGGGGGCGGGGACAGCCCACCGCTGGCCTCGGGGCTGGACGTGTCCGAGTTCGTCCAGCTCGACGGGGACGAACGGGTGGTGTCGGTGGTGTCCATGGACACCTCGGGCCCCGGCTTCGCCCTGGGCACGCGCAGCGGCGTGGTCAAGCGGGTCTCCCCCGACTACCCGCCCAACAAGGACGACTTCGAGGTCATGTCGCTCAGGGACGACGACCGCGTCGTGGGCGTCACCCAGCTGTCCACGGGCGAGGAGGACCTGGCCTTCATCACCTCCGAGGCCCAGCTGCTGCGCTTCTCCGCGAACACCGTGCGGCCCCAGGGGCGGCCCGCGGGCGGCGTGGCGGGCGTGCGCCTGTCGGAGGAGGCGCGGGTGCTGTGGTTCGGCGCCGTGCCCAGCCCGCAGGACTCGGTGGTGGTCACCGTCTCGGGCTCCTCGGGCGCCCTGGACGGCACCCAGGCCGGTTCGGCCAAGGTCACGCCCTTCGACGCCTACCCGACCAAGGGTCGCGCCACCGGCGGCGTGCGCTGCCACCGCTACCTCAAGGGTGAGGACACCCTGCTGTTCGGATGGATCGGCCGCTCCCCGGCCCGCGCCGCGCGCGCGGACGGCAAGCCGGTCCGCCTGCCCGACCCGGTCGACCGTCGGGACGGGTCCGGTGACGCGCTGCCCCGCGCGATCGTTACTGTAGGTAGCGGACAGACCGACTCCGGGATCACCGTTCCCGGGTCGAAAGCCTGACTCGTCTCGGAGAGCGCCGCGCGCACCGGATCCGCCCGGTGCGCGCGGCGCGTCCGCGACCACGGGACAAGGGAGCGCCTCCACGTGAGCGACAACAGCGGTACCACCCCCTCCAGCGTCTTCGAGGACCTCGTCGAGGCCAACGAGGACTACGCCGAGTCCTTCTCTCTCAGCGGGCTCAAGCCCGTCGCCGCGCGCGGTCTGGGCCTGGTGACCTGCATGGACTCCAGGATCGACCCGCTGGGCGTCCTCGGCCTCAAGCCGGGTGACGCCAAGGTCCTGCGCAACGCGGGCGCCCGCGTGGACGACGGCATCCTGGACACGCTGGTGCTGGCGGCCTACCTGCTGGAGGTGGACCGCGTACTGGTCATGCCGCACACCCGCTGCAAGATGGCGTCGGTGGCCAGTGACAGCGTCGTGCACGACCTCATCGAGGAGGAGCACGGCGTGGACACCCGCAGCCTGGACTTCCACACCGACAACGACCAGATGGGGGCGCTGCGGCGCGGGCTGGAGCGCATCCGCCACCACCCGCTGCTGCCCGAGGGCCTGCCGGTCGCGGGCGCGCTGTACGACGTGGACACCGGCCGGATCACCCTGACGGACCTGTGACCCCTCCCGAACGGAGGCGGTGACCGCGGTCGGCCACGTGTGCGCCGCACGTGCGCGGGGATCTCTTCAGTGGGGCCGGAGACGCGGGAGGGCCCGGTGAGCCTCTCCCGACGCCTCCGCCCCACACGCCCCACCAGGGAATGCGACCGGTACGCCGGCCGTTGTGATCCGGGACGGCCCCGCGCCGTCGGAAGGAGCACCGTGGAAGAGAACACCTACGACACCTTCAACCGCGCCCGCATGTTCATGGAACTGGGCGACCCCATCTACGCCGCCCGCACCCTCGAACCGATCGTCGAGGACGAGCCCGACAGCCGCTCCCTGCTGGAGCTGCTGGGCCGCGCCTACTTCCACTCCGCGCAGCTCAACAAGGCCGAGCGGACCTTCCGCAGGATCATCGAGCTCGACCCGGTGGACAACTGGGCGCACATCGCCCTCGCGCGCACGCTGGAGCGCCAGAGCCGCCACGAGGAGGCGGCCACCTACCGGCGCATGCACGCGGTGATGTCCGGCGGCTCACTGGACTGAGCGGCCTCCCCGGCCCGCCGCGCGCGAGGGCGCACGCGGCCGGGAAACCCCTCGTCCCCGAACCGCTCCCCCGCGGCCGGACCCAGCCGGAGACCCCCGTCCGAGGCAGGAGCGGGGCCGGGCCCCTCGGGGCCCGGCCCCTCCCGTGTGCGGGCTACGCTGCTGGGCATGGCATCCTCACCGACAGGTCCGCGGCCGGGCGACGACACCCCCTGGGTGGACCGGTGCGACGACAGCGCCCGCTCCTGGGCGGACGAGGCGGTACGCAGGGTCGTCGCCGACGCCAACCGCTCGGCCGACACCCACCTGCACGTGTTCCCGCTCCCCCCGGAGTGGGGCATCGACCTGTACCTCAAGGACGAGTCCGTGCACCCCACGGGCAGCCTCAAGCACCGCCTGGCGCGCTCGCTGTTCCTGTACGGGCTGGCCAACGGGTGGATCCGGGAGGGCACCACCATCGTGGAGGCCAGTTCGGGCTCCACCGCGGTGTCGGAGGCCTACTTCGCCCAGCTGGTCGGCCTGGACTTCATCACGGTCATCCCGCGCAGGACCAGCCCGGAGAAGATCGCCCTGATCGAGCGCTACGGCGGCCGGTGCCACTTCGTGGACGCCCCGCCCGCGATGTACGCCGAGGCCGAGCGGCTGGCCGCCGAGACCGGCGGGCACTACATGGACCAGTTCACCTACGCCGAGCGGGCCACGGACTGGCGCGGCAACAACAACATCGCCGAGTCGATCTTCGAGCAGCTGGCCATGGAGCGCCACCCGTGCCCGGAGTGGGTCGTGGTGGGCGCGGGCACCGGCGGCACCTCCGCCACCATCGGCCGCTACCTGCGCTACCGCCGCCTGGGCACCCGGCTGGCGGTGGTGGACCCGGAGAACTCGGCGTTCTTCCCCGGCTGGGTCACCGGCGCGTCCGACTACGCCACCGGCATGCCCTCCCGGATCGAGGGGATCGGCCGCCCCCGCATGGAGCCGAGCTTCGTGCCCTCGGTGATCGACCTGATGATGCCGGTGCCCGACGCCGCGAGCATCGCCGCGATGCGCCACCTGCACGACCGCACCGGGCTGTCCGCCGGAGGCTCCACGGGCACCAACCTGTGGGGTGTGTGGCACCTGGTGGCCAGGATGCTCCGTGAGGGGCGCAGGGGCAGCGTGGTCACCCTGATCTGCGACGGCGGCGAACGCTACCAGCACAGCTACTACAACGACGCCTGGGTGACGGAGCGGGGCCTGGACCCGGCCCCCTACCGCGCGACCATCGACCGGTTCCTCGGCGAGGGGGTCTGGGAACCGCCCCAGACCCCCTGAGGGGCCCGGTCAGGTGTCGATGCGGGCCACGTCCAGCTCCTGGGCGCCCTGCTGGATGAAGCGGCGGCGCGGGGCGACCTCGTTGCCCATCAGCAGGTTGAACACGGCCGAGGCCTCCTCGCCCTGCTCCACCCGGATCCGGCGCAGGGTGCGGTAGCGCGGGTCCATGGTGGTCTCGGCCAACTGGTCGGCGTCCATCTCGCCCAGGCCCTTGTAGCGCTGCACCGGCTCCTTCCAGGCGATCTTGCGCTTCTCCAGGTCCAGCAGCGTGCGGGAGAGCTCGGCGTCGGAGTAGGTGTAGACGTAGCGGTCCTCGGGCTTGCTGCCGCGCTTGCGCCGGGTGTTGGTCAGCTCGATGCGGTGCAGCGGCGGCACGGCCGCGTACACCCGCCCGGCCTCCAGCATCGGCCGCATGTAGCGGTAGATGAGCGTGAGCAGCAGGCAGCGGATGTGCGCGCCGTCCACGTCGGCGTCGGCCATGAGGATGATGCGGCCGTAGCGGGCCGCGTCGATGTCGAAGGTGCGCCCCGAACCGGCGCCGACCACCTGGAGGATGGCCGCGCACTCGGCGTTCTTGAGCATGTCGGTGACCGAGGACTTCTGCACGTTGAGGATCTTGCCCCGGATCGGCAGCAGCGCCTGGAACTCCGAGTCCCGGGCCAGCTTGGCGGTTCCCAGCGCCGAGTCTCCCTCGACGATGAACAGCTCGCTGTGCTCCAGGCCCTCGCTGCGGCAGTCCACCAGCTTGGCGGGCAGCGCCGAGTTCTCCAGGGCGGTCTTGCGCCGCTGGGTCTCACGCTGCTGGCGCGCGGCCAGGCGGGCCTTGGCGGCGCCGACCACCTTCTCCAGGACGCTGCGCGCCCTGGCCTTCTCCACCTTCTTGGTGGAGGTCAGGAACTCGCGCAGCTCCTTGCCGACCACCTGGGAGACGATCCGGGCCGCCGCGGAGGTGCCGAGGATCTCCTTGGTCTGGCCCTCGAACTGGGGCTCGGGCAGGCGGACGGTGACGACCGCGGTGAGCCCCTCCTGGGTGTCGTCCTTGGTGACGGGGTCGTCGCTGTTCCTCAGCAGCTTGGTGGTGCGCAGCTGCTCGTTGATCACCCGCACCAGGGCCCGCTCGAAGCCGTTGATGTGGGTGCCGCCCTTGGGGGTGGCGATGACGTTGACGAAGGAGCGCACGGTGGTGTCGTAGCCCGTGCCCCAGCGCAGGGCGACGTCCACGTCCAGGCGGCGCTCGACGTCGGCGGGCACCATGTGCCCGGCGTCGTCCAGGACCGGGACGGTCTCGGTGAAGTTGCCGCTGCCCTGGATGCGCAGCACGTCGCTGACCGGCTGGTCGGGGGCCAAGAAGGTGCAGAACTCGCCGATGCCGCCGTCGAAGCGGAACTCCTCCTCGTAGGCGGGCTCCCCCTCCACGCGCTCGTCGCGCACGGAGATGGTCAGCCCCGGCACCAGGAACGCGGTCTGGCGGGCCCGGTCCAGGAGCGCCTCACGGGCGATGTCGGCGTCCTTGAGGAAGATCTGCATGTCCGGCCAGAACCGGACGCGGGTGCCGGTGATCTTCTGGGCCACCTTGCGGACCTGGTCCAGACCCGAGACGGGCGTGAACTCGGCGTCGGGGCCGGATCCGGCGAAGCGGCCGGGGATGCCCCGGCGGAAGCTGATCGCGTGGGTGTGGCCCTGGCGGTCGACCTCGACGTCCACGCGGGCCGACAGGGCGTTGACCACCGAGGCGCCGACGCCGTGCAGGCCGCCGGAGGCGGTGTAGGAGCCGGAGCCGAACTTGCCGCCCGCGTGGAGCTTGGTCATGACCAGTTCCACACCGGACAGGCCGGACTTGGGCTCGGCGTCCACGGGGATGCCGCGTCCGTCGTCGCTCACCGACACCGAGCCGTCGGAGTGCAGTGTGACGTCGATCCGGACGCAGAAGCCGCCCAGGGCCTCGTCCACGGAGTTGTCGATGATCTCCCACATGCAGTGGGTGAGGCCGCGGCTGTCGGTGGACCCGATGTACATGCCCGGCCGTTTGCGCACCGCCTCAAGACCTTCGAGGACCGACAGGTGTCGGGCGGAGTAATCCTCGGGGTCGTGGACGGCTGCGGTCAAGGCGGTCACTCGGACATCTCCTGCGTCTTCAGGGCCATCAGGGCGCTGTGCGGTGCGTGCCCTTTGTACCGCGCCGCACTGACGAATTGGGGGGCGGCGTGCCGGTCGCTTGCTACCGCCGGGACACGGCGGGAGGACGGGGGCCTGCCCCGCGCGAGACTACCACCTCCGGTGGATGCGACCTGGATGCTCCCCTTTTCCTGGGATGCCAGGCCAAGAGGCGGGTACAACAAGGACATGAGACGACATCCAGGCATCAACCAGGCAGATTCCGCTGTCGGCGTACACGGGACCAGGTTGGGAACGTCCTGGTCGGGTTAAATGTTGTCAGAGGTGACTAACGCCGAGTATTGAGGATGGCGAAGTGACTGGAACCCTTGCCCCCACCCAGCCGCTGACGGCTGCTGACCGTTGCGACCGCTGTGGTGCGCAGGCTTACGTCCGGGTGCTGCTGAACTCCGGCGGCGAGCTGCTGTTCTGCGCCCACCACATGCGCAAGCACGACGACTCTCTCCGCAAGATCGCCTCGGACATCCAGGACGAGACCGACAAGCTCACCGAGAGCAAGACGGACGAGCGTTAGCCACAGAGCACAACAGAACAGGCCTGAACACCGGCGGCGGCTCCCCTCAGGAGCCGCCGCCCTCGTGTGCGCCCCGCCACACACGGTTGTGGTACCGGGACACCTCGGCGAACCCCGCGCGCCCGTACAGCCGCAGGGCCGCGGCGTTGTCGGCCACCACGCACAGGTAGGCCCGCCGCGCGCCGCGGTCGTACCCCCAGCGCAGCAGGTCGGCCAGCAGCCCGGCGGCCACACCGCGTCCGCGCGCCGCGGGGTCGGTGAACATGGCGCAGACCGCCACCGACTCCCCGTCCAGCACCGCCGCGCCCCGTCCCAGGCCCCGCCCGGCCACCCCGTAGGCGGCGTCGACCCGGCCGAGGATGCGCGCGGCCTCGGGAGCCGACCACCCGGGCCCGGGCGAGGCCGCCACCGAGGACGTGCCCGGGGCCTCGGGTCGCTCGCCGAGGTCGCGGGCCAGGACCAGTGAGGGCTCCACCACCGCGTAGCCGTGCTCCGCCAGCCGCCGGTCGACCTCCTCCTCCCCCGGCCACACCTGCACGCAGGGCCTCAGCCCGCGCCCGGTGTAGTAGGCGGTGACCTCCGCGACCCGCGCGTCCGGGTCCAGCACGAGCGCGCAGTTGGCGCGCTTGGTGATCCCCTCGGCGAAGCCGAACCGCCAGCCGCCGCGCTCCTCCACCTCGAACGGCGGCCAGTCCCGCGTCACCCGCCGCGCCCACTCGTGCACGTCCGCTCCCCTCTCCCGAAGCCGCCGATGCTATCCGGCGGGCTCACGGCGCCCGGAGGCGCGCCCCCGGTAGGGGTGCCCGGGGGGTGCGGGCACCCGGCGGGCCCTCGTGGCAGCGTTCCTGACACGGCGCCCTCCCGGTACCGAGGATGGCGGCATGCGCTCCACTTCCCGAAAGGGCCCCCGTGTGTCCGGCTCCCTGAGGACGGCCCTGCTCCGCGACCTGCCGGGACGGGCCGAGGCCCCCGTGCCCGGCCCCTTCCCCGGCCGCTGGCCGACCGCCGTCTCGCTGGCGGCGGCTCCGCCGCTGCTCCTGGCGGGCGAGCTGGCCAAGGCGCCGCACCACTTCTTCTTCCCCGACCAGATCGCGGCGTACGCCAGCGATCCCGGCCAGATGACCTGGGGGTACGGGCTCTGGTTCGCCGGACTGCTGTTCCTGGTGCCCGCCTTCGCCGGACTGGCCACCGCGATCGCCAGGACCCGGCCCGCGCTGGGCGCCGCCGCGGGAATCGTGTGCCTGCTCGGCCTGATGGCGGCGGCCTTCTTCGAGGGCGCCAACTTCGTCGCCCTCCAGCTCGCCGGCGCCCACTCCCCGGAGCTGGCCACCGCGTTCGTCGAGTACCTCTACCCCCGGGCGCACGTGGTGTACGCGCTGGTGTGGGCCCCCAACCTGGGCTGGGTGCTCCTGGCCGCGGGGCTGCTCGCGACCCGCTGCGTGGGCCCGGTCCGCTTCCTGTGCGCCCTGTCGATGGCACTGCACGCCAACGGCGTCCTCAAGGGCTTCAGCGTCGCGGGCACCGCCTTGGACGTCCTGCTGTGCGTCGCCTTCGTCACCCTCGCCGTGCGGGTCCTCCGGCACCGGACGCCGACCCCGGACACGCCCTAGCATGGTCGGGTACCCGACCACCGCCTCCGCCTGGGAAGTTCCACCATGCTCATCCTGCTGCCGCCGTCCGAGGGCAAGGCCGCCTCCGGCGAGGGGCCCCGTCTCGACCTCGGGACGCTGACCCTTCCGGAGCTGACCGGGGCCCGCGAGCGGGTCGTGGCGGCGCTGGAAGACCTGTGCTCGGGGCCCGAGGAGACCGCGCTGGAGACCCTGGGGATCAGCGCCAGGCAGGCCGACGCGCTCAAGCGCAACCTGGACCTGGCCACCGCGCCGACCCTGCGGGCGGCCGACCTGTACACGGGCGTGCTCTACGACCGGCTCGGCCTCCCCGAGATCCCCGACGCCCGGGTCCTGATCTTCTCCGGTCTGTGGGGCGTGGTCGGACCCGCCGACCGGCTGCCCCCGTACCGCCTGTCCATGGGCGTGAAGCTGCCGCCCCTGGGCGGTCTGGGCGCCTACTGGCGCCGCGCGGCGGCCGCGCCCCTGGACGAGCTCACCGGGGGACAGCTCCTGGTCGACTGCCGCTCGTCCACCTACGCCGCCGCCTACGCCCCGGGCACCGGCGTGGCCGTCAGGGTGCTGCGCGAGCGCACGGTGGACGGGGTCGTCAGGCGCACGGTGGTCAGCCACATGGCCAAGGCCACCCGCGGCGACATCGCCCGCTCCCTGCTGCTGGAAGGCGTGGACGCCGCCACCCCCGAGGAGCTGGTGTCGGCCCTGCGCGACCTCGGGCACACCGTGGAACTGCCCGACCAGCGCGTCCTGAACGTCGTCGTCCGCGACTGAGGAACGGCACCGGGGACGGCGGGCGCTGGGAGCGGCACCGGGGACGGATCCGCCCGCGCGCGCCCGGAGCAACCCCTCGGGCGCACGGAAACGGGGAGCGGCCAGAGGCCACTCCCCGTCACATAACGACTCGGTATCGCGACTTTATGCCGCACCTACAGTACGTGCGGCACGATGGACACCGTCGGATGGATGACACAGCGCTTGGGAGAAAGGACGCTCCCGAGCGCGACGGGCGCCCCGGAGCACCAACGGGGGCTGCTCCGGCACACGCGGACGTCGCCACAGCCGCGCGGACCTGGGGGCGCCGGTCCCGGGTCAACGCGCCCCGCCTTCGGGCAGGGCGCGCGGACCCGGGACCGGTCCGGTTCTCCTCGGCCGCGGGTCAGCGGTCACCACCGCCGACCGGCCGACCACCTGGGCGGACCTAGTCCAGGTAGTCGCGGAGCACCTGCGAACGCGACGGGTGGCGGAGCTTCGACATCGTCTTGCTCTCGATCTGCCGGATGCGCTCACGGGTGACCCCGTAGACCTTGCCGATCTCGTCTAAAGTCTTCGGCTGGCCGTCGGTGAGACCGAAGCGCATGGACACCACACCGGCCTCGCGCTCGGACAGCGTGTCCAGCACCGAGTGCAGCTGCTCCTGGAGCAGGGTGAAGCTGACCGCCTCGCCCGGCTGGATCGCCTCGGAGTCCTCGATGAGGTCACCGAACTCGCTGTCGCCGTCCTCGCCCAGCGGGGTGTGCAGGGAGATCGGCTCGCGGCCGTACTTCTGCACCTCGACGACCTTCTCGGGCGTCATGTCGAGTTCCCTGGCCAGCTCCTCCGGGGTGGGCTCGCGGCCCAGGTCCTGGAGCATCTGGCGCTGGACGCGGGCCAGCTTGTTGATGACCTCGACCATGTGCACCGGGATGCGGATGGTGCGCGCCTGGTCGGCCATGGCCCGGGTGATCGCCTGGCGGATCCACCACGTGGCGTAGGTCGAGAACTTGAAGCCCTTGGTGTAGTCGAACTTCTCCACCGCGCGGATCAGACCGAGGTTGCCCTCCTGGATCAGGTCCAGGAAGAGCATGCCGCGGCCGGTGTAGCGCTTGGCGAGCGAGACCACGAGTCGGAGGTTGGCCTCCAGCAGGTGCTTCTTGGCGCGGCCGCCGTCCTCGGCGATCCACTCCAGCTCGTCGCGCAGCTCGACGGTGAGGAGTTCGGCCTCCTCGGCCAGCTTCTCCTCGGCGAAGAGGCCGGCCTCGATCCGCTTGGCGAGCTCGACCTCCTGCTCGGCGTTGAGCAGCGGGACCTTGCCGATCTGCTTGAGGTAGTCCTTGACCGGGTCCGCCGTCGCGCCCGCGGCCACGACCTGCGCCGCGGGGGCGTCGTCATCGTCGTCGTAGAGGACGAAGGACTCGTCCTCGTTGGCGGGCTTGGCCGGGGCGCCCACGGCCTCGGGCTTGGCGGGCTTGGTGTCCTTGTCCGCCGGGTCCGGGGTGTCCTCGACCAGCTCCAGCTCGGCGCCGGTGTGCTCGAGGTCGTCCAGGCCGTCCTCGTCCTCGTCGAACTCGCCGTCCGCCGCGAGTCCGAGCTCCTTGGCCGCCGTCTTCTTGGCGGCGGACTTGAGCCCGGTGGCCTTGGCGGCCGGGCCCTTGGCCGCGGTGGTCTTGGCGGTCTTGGTCGCGGGCTTCTTGGGCGCCGCCTTCTTGGCCGCGGGCTTCTTCTCCGCCTTGCTGGCGTCGCCCCCGGCGTCCTCGGCGGAACCGACCACGGCGGTGACCGTCTCGGTCTGCTCCTGGGCCGCCGCCGCGCGCACGGGCTTGGCGGCCCTGCTCGTCGCGGTGGTCGTGGTGGACCTGGTCGAGGTGGACCGCGTGGCAGTCGGCTTGGTGGTCGCCGCCTTGCGCCGCGGTGCCTTGCGACGGGAGGAGGCCGACTCGGGAACGAGCACGGTCACGCCCTCCTTCGCGAGGCTGCGGAGCACGGACTGCGCCTGCGACATCGGGATTTCGGCCTCTTCGAAGGCACGGCGCACGTCCTCGGGCTCAAGGAAGCCCTGGGACCGCCCACGCTCGATCAGCTGCTGAATGACGGGCTCTTGCAGTGACTCGGACTGCTTCGAGCGAGTCGAACTGGCAGATGACACAAACACCTCTCGAACGGACGTGTGGCGAGATTGTCGGACCCGGTGGTCCGCCTGGCCGGGACCGGGCACTGCGCCCTCTCCCACCTGCGGCCTGGGATCGTCCCCACTGGGGCGGGGAAGCCGTTGGTCTTTCAAGCGTATGCGCTCTCCAGGGTCGTCCCCGTCCAGCGTATGCGCTCCCGGAGGTCACCCCCGCAGAGGATCACCCCCGCATCGCGGGGCGGAACGGCTTCTTCACTGTAGGCAAGGCAATGGACTTGTTCGTACGGTCTGGCGTCGGTCTACCGCCGGTTCACCGGCACGGCGCGGACCGGTGCGCACCGGTCCGCCACAGACCGGCGTCCACCAGTTCGCCTCGAACCGGCACTACCGCTCCGGCACGGAGTCGATCACCGGAAGCTGGACGGCGAGCAGAGTGACGTCATCGTCCTGCTCATACCCATCGAGCATGCTCTCAACAAGGTACTCCAGCATCTGCTGTGGATCGCCCACCACCTCCGGAGGGGCCGAGGACGCCACGTGGACGAGCTCGTCGAGTCCGGAGTCGACGGATCTTTTGCGGTTCTCAACCAGTCCATCGGAGTACAGGGCGACGGTGTTACCGGGTTGGACGAAGAATTTGTGGTGGCCCCGCGGGGAGCTGACCCCGAGCGGCGTGTCGGGTTCGGTGTCGAGCAGTGACGGCCGCGCGCCGCCCGCCACGACCAGCGGCGGGGGGGGGCCCCCGGTGGTNTGCCCCGCGTTGCTGAGGTCGAGCTGTCCGGTGACCGGGTCGAGCACGAAGTAGACCAGCGTGGTGACCTGGTCCATACCCTCCGTGGCCGAGAACATGCGGTCCAGGCCGGCCAGGACGTCGGCGGGTTCGGGCATGGAGAAGGCCAGGGCGCGCAGAGCGTTGCGGATGCGGCTCATCCCGGCCGCGGCGGGGATGCCCTTGCCCATGACGTCGCCGAGCACCCCGGCGACGCGGCCGTCGGGCAGCGGGAAGGCGTCGTACCAGTCGCCGCCGACCTGCACGTTCTGCGACCCGGACCGGTAGTAGGCGGCCAGGCGCACGCCGCGCACCTCGGGCAGTTCCTCGGGCAGCAGGCTGCGCTGGAGCTCCTCGGCGGTGCTGTGCTCCTGCTCGTAGAGGGTCGCGCGGCCGATGGCCAGCGCGCACTGCCCGGCCAGGGCCTCCAGGAACACGCGCTCGTCGTCGGAGACCTCGCGCGGGGTGGAGAAGGCGAAGCGCAGCGCGCCGATGGGGCGCCCCGCGGCCATCATCGGCAGCGCGATCCAGGCCCGCTCGGGCGTGGACCCGACGAGTTCGTCGACCTCGGGCGCGCCGTCGAACAGCGCGCCCAGCTCGGCCGGGTTGGCGGCCAGGCGGGGCAGCCGGTCGGCGACCGCGCGGGCGGCGATGTCGGGGTGGTCCGTGGGGAAGGAGGAGCGGGGCAGCTGGTGGGCGTGCGCGGCGGCGATGGTGCGCAGCCGCAGGCGGTCGCGGTCCAGCAGGACCACGCAGGTGTGGTCGGCCCCCACCCCGGAGCGGCCGATCTCGGACATGGCGTCGACGACCTCGTCGGCGGTGAGCGCCTCGGCCAGGTCGGAGGTGGCCTTCTGGAGGCGGGCGGTGCGCATGGCCGCCTCGCTGAGCTGCTGGTTGAGGCGCTGGCGGAGTTCGTCGGCCTCGCGCTCGTTGGTGATGTCGGCGAGGGTGCCGACCCACTCCGCGGTCCGCGTCCCCTCCATGACCGGGTGGGCCCTGGCCCGGTAGTGGCCGTAGCCGCCCGAGCGGGTGCGCACGCGGAACATGGCGTCGAAGGGGGTGACGTCGAGGACGGAGTCCTCCCAGGCGCGCTCGACGCGGGGGCGGTCCTCGGGGTGGAGGGCGTCGAGCCAGCCCCGGCCCAGGTAGTGCTCCAGCTCCTGGCCGGTGACGGCCCGCCACTGGGGGCAGTCCTCGCGGATCTCGCCGCCGGGTCCGGCGGCCCAGACGATCTGGTTGCCCGCCTGGAGCAGGGCGCGCAGCCGCTGCTCGTCGCGGCGCACGGCGGCGGCGCCGTCGACGGGTTCGGCGCCGTCGCCGCCGGGGACCGCGATGAGGGCGACGTACTCCTTGTCCGTGCCCGGTTCGGTGACGGGGAACCAGGTCAGGTCCCACAGGTGTCCGGCGGGGGTGCGGTGGCGTCCGCGGACGGCCTGTCCCCTCTCGCGCGCCCGCGCCAGGCTCGCCCGGTGGTCGGCGGCCGCGTCGCGGTCACCGCTCTCCTCCAGCAGGTCGCCGGGGTCGCGGCCCAGGCACTCGGCGGGGGCGCGCCCCAGGAGGTCGGCGGCCAGGCGCTGGTTGATCGTGCCGAGGAGGCCGTCGGGGTCGAGCAGCGCGAACCCGATCGGGGAGTCGGTGAGGAGGGATCTGACCGCGTCGGGAAGTTCCGCCCTGCTGACCCGGGGCGGCGGAATGGACGTCTCGGCGCTCAACTGCTCGACACCTCCGGAACCGTCGATTCCCCAGCCGTGTTTCGTTGGGGGTGCTGCCTGGGCCGCGCGGCCCCTGTCGACCGGCCGCCCATGGCGTGAAGGCCGGAAGTCGCGCGGTGCCGAAGGTGATCGGGGGGCTCCGCGGCTCCCGGGAGTCACGCTCGATGACTCCTCTCGGCCGCTGTCACGGCTCAAGCATAAGACACAGCCGTCCACACGCAACGGCCGTCGTGGAGGGACGCCGTCCGCGGACGTGGAAGGTAAACAATAAGCCACCCGCCGGTCGCGTCACAGCGGACGAGGGGTTTCGGCTGCGTGTTTTCCGCCAATTCCCGGCGATGGGCGTTCGCGGGAGGTTTGCGTTCACCACTCGGGGCCAGGGACGTTATGTGCCTGAAACACCCTTTTCGCCTTGTTGAACTGCGATGATGGTGGTGTTCGGGTAAACGATGCTTCCCGGAGGTTTTATCAACAGCGTGCCGGGAGAGGGGTTGACACTCCGTCCAGAACAAGTGAAATGGGTGGAGGTCACCGTCCAGGCCATCTTCAGCTAGGGGTGTGAGCGAGAATGCTCCAGACCTTCCCGGTCCAGGATCTCAGTCGGATCTCGGCACGGCTCCACGACGAGTTCAGTGCCCTGTCCCACCGATGTGTCGAACGCTGCGTCAGCGACACCTGGAACTGCGTCGAACACCTGGGCATCACGGTCACACCGCACCTGGTCGAGCGGGTCGCCCGCGAGCACCTGGAGGCGATGGTGAACTCCGTGCCGCCCTCCCCGCCGGCCAGGAAGTCGGCGCGCAGATCGGCCGCGGGCCTGTTCGGCGGCCACAGGGGCCTGCCGAGACCGCGCTGAACCCGACGATCGCCGTGAGGGGCGCGACCTCCCCCAGAGGAGCCGCGCCCCGGTCGCGCCCGGCCCCGCCGGGGCGCTGCCGCCGGTTCGCGGGAACGGAGGAGCGCACACCCGGGGCTGGCATACGCTCGGGTGGTGCCCTCCCCGATGTCTCCGTCCCCAGGTTCCGAACCGGTTCCCCGCGCCGTCTTCGACGAGATGCTGCGCGCCGCCAGAGCGCTGCTGGCCATGCGCCACCCCCTCGACGCCGAGCTGGCCTTCAGCGAGCTGCTCGGCACCTGGTGGGGGGAGCGGGTCCCCGGCGTGGACGTGGAGAGGCTGCTCGGCGAGGGCCTGGTCGCGCACGCCACCGCCTCCGGCAAGCCCGCGGGGCTGGGCGTGCTCGCGGCGGTCACCGCCCTGGGCACCTCCTCCGAGCAGCGGAGCCTGGCCGAACAGGGGATGATCGCGCTCCGCGAGCGCGGCCTCCAGGTGCCGGTGTGGGCCTCCCAGCTCGGCGTGGTCACGCCGGTGGCCGTCTACGTCAGCACCGACCAGTTCGGCGACACCGAGGACTTCATCTGCGTGTTCAGCCGCGACGGCGACCACCCCGGCCACCCGGGGTCGCTGCCGCCCGAGCACGCGCTGATCCTGGTCCTGGACCACAACGGCGGCGGCGTGCTGCGGGACGCCTGGGTGACCACCAAGGTCGAGCAACTGCTGGAGGGCTGCCGCGCCAGGGCCGAGGCCGACGAGTTCGCCCGGTTCACGCAGGTGGAGCTGACCGAGGCGCGCGCCCTGCTGACGCGGGCCCTGGAGCGCACGGAGCAGGTGGTGGCGGGGGCGTCGGCCGACCGGGCCTCGGGAGCGCTCGTGGAGCCGGTGGGGCTGAAGGTCTCCGACCTGACCGGGGGGTCGCTGGCCGCGCACTTCGCGCTGGCCAACGCGCGGGTGCGGTCCCTGCCCGCGCCTCCCGAGGGGGTGGACCCCTTCCCCGCCCCGGTGTGGCGGCGCGACCGGCGGGCGGTACTGGCCACGCGCTTCCTGGCCTCGGACGAGGCCGCCGAGCTCTCCGACTCCTACGCGGCGAGCCGCTGCGCCGACCACATCATCGCGCACGGCTGCGACGTGGACGGCGGTCGGCCGATGCGCGTCAGCCCGCGCAAGGTGGAGTCCTTCCTGCTGCACTGGCTGCCCGGCCGGGTGGTGCTGCTGCCCGAGGAGCAGGAGGCCATGCCGCACGTGCTGGCGGCGTGGGTGCGCTGGGCGGGCGGACGCGGCGGGCTGCCGGAGGTGGCGGTGGGCGCGGCGCTGGACGCGGTGTGGGAGTCCACCTCGGAGTTCACCCGCACCTACCGCGATCCGGCGCGCCCCCTGGGACTGCGCCAGGAGGCGGTGCGGCGGCTGATGCCGGACGGCGACTTCGCGTCGCTGGCGCGGCGGATGTTCGCGTTCCCGCTGCTGGCGAGCGAGCTGGTGACGTGGGCGCCGGAGGAGTTCGACCCGGACACGGCCCGGGGCCGAAGGGCACTGCTGCGGTTGGACCACTACGGCGAGTACGAGGCGGCCACCCCGCACAGCGGCCGCCACTCCAGCGGGCAGGACCGGTGGTACCGGCCGGTGACCGGCGACGACCCCGAACGGGAGCGGGAGCTGGACCGGCACGAGCGCCTGGCCCGGCGGCTGTGGCACGGCAGGCCCGCGAACCTGTGGGCGGCGGCGCGCCGGATGCTGGACCGCGGCGTGGACCGGCCCACCGTGCTGGCCGCGCTGGGCGGGGTGCTGGAATCCGCCACGGGCGAGAGCGACCTGCGCCGCCGCCTGGACGCGCTGTAGGCGGCGCCCCCTCGGTGCCGCGCCCCGCTCGCGCCGTCCGGCGCCCGGACCGCCCTCACTCCAGCATGCGCTCGCGCAACTGCTCGACGGTGGCGTCGGAGAGCTTGAGGCCCTCGGTGACGTAGGCGTCGAAGGAGCCGTGGACCTCGTCCACGTGGGCGAAGGCGGTCTCCAGGTACTCGGCGCGCACCCGCGTCATGGGGACGACCTCCTCCCAGTCCAGGGCGCTGTGCCGGGCGAGCCTGCGCATCCACTCGTCGGTGTTGGCCTGGCGGTCGTTGCTGGCCAGGTAGTCGGCGACCACGGCCTCGCGGTCCACGCCCAGCAGGCCGAGCAGCAGGGCGGCGCCCCAGCCGGTGCGGTCCTTGCCCGCGCTGCAGTGGAAGACCAGGGAGGCCGGTCCCCGGGCCACCCGCTCGACCAGCTCGCGGTACCCGCTGAGCGCCTCGGCGTCGGTCACGAGCTCGCGGTAGACGCCGTGCATGAAGCGCTCGGCGGCGCCGTCGGCGAACATGAGGCGGGCCTTCTCGGGGTCGGCGAGGGCCAGGGAGAAGTTGGCCCCGGCCGCCTCGGGGTCCTGGACGGCCACGACCGCGTACTCGGCGCCCTCGGGGACGACGTCGGGCAGGGTCTCGCGCTCGTGCGGGGTGCGCAGGTCGACGAGCTGGCGGATGCCCAGGCTGTTGTAGACCGGCAGCTCGTCCGCGGCGATCGCGTGCAGGGCGTCGGAGCGGTACACGAGCCCGCTGCGGACCGTGCGGCCCGAGGCCGTGCGGTGCCCGCCGAGGTCGCGGAAGTTGGGGGCGCTGGAGAGGAGGAAACCGTCGTTCGTCACGTTGGTGACGATACCCATCCTCCCCGGCGCCCCGTCAGCCGACGTCCGCTCTGTCCCGGCCGGGGTCAGGCGCCCTCGCGCATGGCGGTGATCTGCTCCCCCGCCTCCTTGACGTCCTTGGCGGTGTCCACGCCGCGCCAGAAGCCGTCGATGCGGTAGGCGGCCAGGCGCCCCTCCTTGGCCAGGTCGGGGAAGGTAGAGGACTCGTGGTCGCCCTTGGTGGGCAGCAGCGCGGTGATGCCCGGCTCGAACAGGTACACCCCGGCGTTGATCCACACCGGCAGCAGCGGGCTCTGGGTGAAGCCCTCGATCCGGTCCTGGTCGTCCACGTCCACGATGCCCCAGGTCGTGCGGAACTGGGACAGGGCCAGGGTGGCCAGGCCGCCCCGCTCCCGGTGGTGGGCGGTCATCTCGTCCAGGGGGAACCAGGTGAGCACGTCGCCGTTGAGCGCGAAGTAGGGGGCGTCCGGATCGTGCAGACCGGTGGAGGCGAAGCGCAGGGCGCCGCCGCGGCCGAGCGGCTCGTCCTCGACCAGGAGCGTGACCCGCGGGCCGCCCTCGCGGGCCTCCAGGTGCTCGCGCAGGACCTCGGCCTTGTAACCGCAGGAGACGACGACGTGCTCGACGCCGTGGCCCGTGAGCCACTCCAGCTGGTAGTCGATGATGGGCCGTCCGGCCACCTCCACCATCGCCTTGGGGCGGGTGTCGGTGTAGGGCCGCAGCCGGGTGGCCTGGCCGCCGGCGAGGATGAGCGCCTGGGTGACGGGGGGCGCGGAGGAGGAAGTGGGTGAAGCGGTCATGGGTCGGACACTAGCAGCACGCGTGTCCGCGGCCCCTCGGGTCTACTGCGTCGCCTCGGCATAGGCCTTGCGGACGTCGACGCTGGTCAGCACGGTGAGTTCGGCGGCGGTCGCGGCCTCGCCCAGCTCCTGGGACACGCGCAGGTCGCGGTGGGAGCACGCCTTCTCGAACAGGGAGCGGGCGAAGCGGCCGTTGCCGAGCTCGTCGATCCACCCGGCCTCGCACACGTGCGCGAAGATGCTGCGCAGGTCCTCGCGCGCGGTGTCGTCGAAGGCGTCGCCGGTGCGCGCCGCCACCGCCTCGGCGATCTCGGTGAGCTCGTCGGCGCTGTAGGAGGGGAAGCGCACCCGCACGTTGAACCGCGAGGACAGCCCGGCGTTGGAGACCAGGAAGCGCTCCATCTCCGCCGGGTAGCCCGCGAGCACGACCACGAGCCGGGAGCGGTCGTCCTCGGCCCGCTTGAGCAGGGTCTGGATGGCCTCGGAGCCGAAGGCGTCGCCGCCGCTGTAACCGGGGTTGACCAGGGAGTAGGCCTCATCCACGAACAGCACGCCGCCCAGCGCCCGGTCCACGAGGCGGTTGGTCTTGACCGCCGTGGCGCCCAGGTGCTCGCCGACCAGGTCGGCGCGCTGGGCCTCGACCACGTCGGCGCGGCCGAGCAGGCCCAGCGCCGCGAAGACCCGGCCGAGCACCCGGGCGACGGTGGTCTTGCCGGTGCCGGGCGGACCGGAGAACACGAAGTGCCGCATGGGCGCCTGGTTGAGCAGCCCCTGCTCCTCCCGGAGCTTGGCCACCCGCAGCTGGGCGACGATGGAGCGGACCTGCTCCTTGACCGGTTCCAGGCCGATCATGGCGTCCAGTTCGGCCAGCGCCTCCTCGATGCCGGGCGCCTCGCCGAAACCGGGCAGGCGGGAGGTCAGCTCCCGGTGGGCGGCCTCCACGTCCGAGGCCCGGACGGTGATGAGGTCCTCGGCCTCGGGGCGCGGCGCGGGCTCCGCGCCGTCCACCCCGGCGGTGACCACGCGCACGTCGCGGGCCTGGGCGGCCTTCTCCACCACCGAGCGGGCGAAGCGGCCGTTGCCGAGCTCGTCGACCACCTCGCGCTGGACCACCTGGTCGAACCTTCGCCGCAGTGCCCGGGCGGCTCCCTCGTCGAGGGTGTCGCCGCGCTGGTGGACGAGGGACTCGGCGATGCGGAACAGCTCGTCGGCGCTGTAGCTGGGGAAGCTGATGCGGGTGGCGAAGCGCGAGGCCAGACCGGGGTTGGAGGCCAGGAAGGCGTCCATCTCCTTCTCGTACCCGGCCAGGACGACGACGAGCTGGTCGCGGTCGTCCTCGGCGCGCTTGAGCAGGGTCTGCACGGCCTCGTTGCCGAACCGGTCGGCCTGGCCGTCGCCCTCGTTGACCAGGGAGTAGGCCTCGTCCACGAACAGCACGCCGCCCAGCGCCCGGTCGATGAGCTCGTTGGTCCTGATGGCGGTCGCGCCCAGGTACTCCCCCACGAGGTCGGCGCGCTGGGCCTCGACCACGCGGGAGGTGGGCAGCAGCCCGAAGGAGTGGAAGATGGTGGCCAGGGTGCGGGCGACGCTGGTCTTGCCGGTGCCGGGCGGGCCGGAGAAGACCAGGTGGCGCAGGGGCCGCTCGACGGGGAAGCCCGCGTCGGCGCGCAGGCGGGCCGCCTCGATGGAGGCGGCGATCCCGCGCACCTGCTGTTTGACCGGGTCGAGGCCGACCATGTCCTCCAGTTCGGCCAGGGCCTGGTCGACGGGGACGGGCTCGTCGTCGGAGTCCGCGGCGGAGGCCCTGCGGGCAACGGAGCCGGTGCGTCCGCGCAGCGGCCGGGTGCGGCCCTCGGAGGCGTCCTGGCCCCCGGACGCGTTCGAAGGGCCCGAACCGCCGTTGCGGCGCGAGACGGGCATGGACTTGGCGGTCTCGCGCCGGTTGGCCTCGCTCTCCCGGTGGATCTGGCGGGAGGCCGACAGCCGCCACAGCAGGCAGGCGCCCGCGGCGGCGTAGAGCAGGATGATCCCCCAGGAGGCGGGGAAGGGCTCGACGACCAGTCCGACCAGGGCCAGGGAGAACCCGGCGATGAGCCCGGCGGTCAGCGAGAGCACGGTGGTGTGCCAGACGGGGAACTCGCGCGCCCGCCCGGCGGCCAGGACCACCAGCAGGGGCAGGGGCAGGATCAGCAGCGTGACGGGTTCGCCGGTGAGGGGGATCTGGAAGAGGGGGACGGACACCGCGAGCCAGAGCACGCACACCATGACGGTGGCGAAGGCGTCGACGGAGCGCATGAGGGCGGCCAGGACCGTCAGCAGGACCAGGGCCGCGGTGACCGCGCCGAACACGGAGGTGCCCGCGACGAGCGCGACGACGGCGACCACGGTCAGCAGGACCAGGGCGGACACGAGCCGTCGGCCGAGGGGGATCCGGTGGTAGAGGGCGCGCAGGCGGTCGAGTCCCGAGGCGCGTCCCGGCTCCGCGGCGGCGGTGGAGCGCATCTCACGCGTCATCTGGATCCTTCCGAAGAAACTCTAACCCTCAGGCCAGGGAGGAATCGGACTTCTGCGGAGCAAGACGGGAAACGATGGTTGGCCCCGGGCAGATCACCGCCCACCAGGACCACCAAACCCGCGAATCACCGCTGAAACCGGTGCTAGCCTGACTCGCGTCGGCTCGGACGAGAACCAAGTCCGGGTCGGCCTACCGCCGGGCTGGCGGAATGTGATGTCTGTGGAGCTGATGTAAGACCGATGGGCGGTATCCCGTCCCCCGCCGTTAGTTCGGGTCGGCAACCGGCGACGAAGCAGAAAGCTCAACCCGCGAGGGAAGAATCTCCCTGCTTCAGATGGGAGAGAAGTCAACCATGCACCTTCCTGCGTGGGGGTCCGTGGCGGTCGGCTCTCCTGACCGGCGGGGTTCGGGGTCGGGGGCGGGAGGCGTCGGGGGGCCGACGTCCACAGCCACAGCCTTGCCCCAAGTGGGGCGGATGTCCAGTACGGGACCGCGTGTCGTGCCCCCTGGCCGGGGGCCGCCCGGGGCCCGCGGGTCCGGTGCTCACAGCAGGGGGAGCTGCCCGCCGGGAGCGGGGCGGACCCTGCGCAGGTGCTTCCATCGGGGCAGGTCGTCGAGGTAGGCCCAGCTCATGCGGTGGTGCGGGGTGGGCCCGGACTCGGCCAGGGCGGCGCGGTGCACGGGCGAGGGGTACCCGGCGGCCCGCTCGAACCCGTAGCCCGGGTGGTCGGCGGCCAGTTCGGCCATGAGGGCGTCGCGGTGGACCTTGGCCAGGATCGCGGCGGCGGCGACGCTGACGCAGGCCAGGTCGCCCTTGACGCAGGTGCGCACCCGCCAGGGACGGCCGATGAAGTCGTGCCTGCCGTCGAGGATGACGGCGTCGGGCCGCGGGGAGAGCGCGTCCAGGGCGCGGCGGGAGGCCCGGTGCAGCGCCTCGGTCATGCCGACCCCGTCGATCTCCTCGGGGGAGGACCAGCCGAAGGCGTGGTCGGCGACCCAGGGGCGCAGCTGGTCGGCGATCTCCCGGCGGCGTCTGGGGGTCAGGCGCTTGGAGTCGGTCAGCCCGGGGGGCGGGGCGCCCTCGCCGGGGACGGCGGCGCAGACCAGGAGCGGCCCGGCCCAGGCGCCGCGGCCCACCTCGTCCACTCCGGCGACCACCCGCGCGCCGGAGGAGCGGAGTTCGTCCTCCAACTCGTAGGTGGGTGCGGCGGGCGGCGGGGCGGGCGTGGATGTGGTCGGCACAGTATCCACCTTAGGGCGTGTTCGGTGGATGCCGCCCGTCGCGCGGCAGGGTGTGTGTCCGCCGGACACGCCCTGGGTGCGTGTCGCGCGGACGCCGCGCGGGGCAGGGCGTCCGCGCGGGGCACGGGAGCCGGGGGGTCTCGCCGGGAAGGCCTCAGACCGCCCGGGCCGCCGTCGGGGACGGTTCCCGCAGGGACCGGGACAGGCCCAGCGCGAGGGCGAGCGCGGCGGCGGTGGCCAGACCGGAGAGCACCAGCAGGACCGGCTGCCCGAGCACGGCCAGGAGGGCGCTTCCGGCGGCGAAGCCCGCGTTCTGGGCGGCGAAGGCCCAGGAGAAGTACCCCGCCCGCTGCGCCCGGGGGACGGCGACGTCGATCATGTGCGACCGCAGGCCCAGCAGGGCGGCCACCGGCAGACCGCTCAGGACCAGGGCCGCGACGGTCAGCGGCAGGGGCGGGTCCGCCCCCCGGGGGNGCCCCGGCACCGGCCGCCCAGAGGGTCTCGCGGCGGCCGGGAGCACGCGCGGCGTCGAGGTAGCCGCCGACGACGCTCGCCGCGGACAGCACGAGGAAGACCGTCCAGGCCAGGCCCACGTCGAGGCCGTGGGAGACCACCAGCGCGGTGGCGCCCACCTCCACGGCGGCGAAGTACACGCCGATCGCGGCGCCGAAGAGCGCCCAGGCCGCGGCCGGGGTGTTCCAGCGCGGACGCCCGTCCGCGCGGGCGCCCCCCGCGGCGGCTGCGGGCAGCTCGGCCAGGGGCAGCACCGCGACGGCGGCCAGGCTGGTCAGGGCCAGGGCGGCGAGCGGCGCGAGGGGGTGCAGCGGCGCGGCGGCCGCGACGGCGAGCGGGGCCAGGAAGACGAGCACGTCCATGAGGGTCACGTCGACGGTGGAGGCCGACCGGCCCGCGTGCGCGGGGACCGTTCCCGGGAGCAGGGAGCGGACCACTCCCCCGGATCCGGCCAGGACCGCGCCCGCCAGGGCCGCGCCCAGGCACCAGGTCCACACGGGCTGGCCGGTCCCCGCGGCGGCCCAGACTACGAGCCAGAGCAGGCCGTGGGCGCACATCTGGACCGCGAGCACGCGGGGCGCGGGCCAGCGTCCGACGACGCGGGCCGCGAGGGGGGTGGCGGCCAGGGTGCCGACCACGTGGCAGGTGGTCATGAGCGCGCCGGTGTCGATCCGGCCGGTGACGAGGAGGCTGGTGGTCGTGGCGGCCACGGCGACCATGAGCGCGGGGGCGCGGCACAGTGCGGCCACCAGGGAGAAGGACCAGAAGCGGCGGGAGGTGAGCGTGGCCCTGAGGGGAGATTCCATACCGGCAATGTAACGCGTGATTACGACAAAAACCGTTACATGGGAGGATGGGCGGCATGACCCCGCACCCTTCCGTGGAAGACCTGCTGCGCGCCGCCCTGAACCTGGTGGCCACCCGGCCGGTGGGCCCCTGGCCCGAGGAACTGGACTCGTTGGACCGGCTGGGCGGGGTCGTCCCCGCACTGGCCCCCGGGGCCCGGGAGGCCGCCCCGGGCGACCTCGCCGAGGTGCGCGCCCTGCGCGACCGCCTGGCGCCCCTGGTCCTGGACCCCGACCCGGCCTCGGCGCCGACCGCGCTGTCGGCGCTGGCCCGGGAGTTCGGCCTGGCCCCGGCGGTGGACTCGGTCGGCGGCCCGGTCCGCCACGTGAGCCCCGACCCCCGGACCGTCGCGCGGGTGGCGGAGGCGCTGGTCCCCGGGGTCATGGAGGCCTGGGCCCGCGGCCTGGTCGCGCGCGTGCGCACGTGCGGGGCCGACGACTGCGACACCCCCTTCCTGGACACCTCCTCCCGCGCGAACCGGCACTACTGCTCCGACCGCTGCTCCACCCGGACCCGCGTGCGCAGGCACCGCCGACGGCCCGCCTCCCCCTGAGGGCCCGCCGGGCCGCGCACCGGCACGCGGCCCGGCACGCGAACGGCGCGGGCGCGCGGCCCCGGGGCCCGCGCGCCCGGTGCCGACACCAGGCGAGGGGACCCCGCGCACACCCTTTTGCGCGACTCGCCGACCGCCACAGGAGGTTATCGGCCATGACCTTGTGTAGTTTCCGCTTGTCAGGACCGCCGGTCGCCCGGGAGGAATGGACATGCAGCGCGCCAGGCCGTACCCGCGGCCACGGATCTCCCGGGGACGCCTCTACGACGTCGTCGCCGCCCTCGTCCGGGTGGGCGTCGGATGGATGTTCACCGAGTACGGGCTCGCGCTGCGCGACCGGGAGGCCGCGGTGGCCGAACACCTCGCCGCCGCCGGGCTGGGCGCGCTGTCCCCGGCCGCGGGGGCGCTGCCCGCCCTGCTCGTCGCGCTCTCGATCGCCTTCGCCGTGGGCCTGCTCACATGGCTGACCGGTCCCCTGCTCGCCGTCGCGGCCGTGCTCGGCGCCCTCACGGCGGGCGCGCCAGACCTGGCGCCCTTCTCCTCGTGGGGCACGACGTCACTGGTCACGGCGGTGTGCGTGCTGATGGCTGTGAGCGGCGGACGCTGGTCCTGGGACCACCTCGTCCTCTCACCGCGCGTCAGCGTGCGGCACCGGAAACACCGCCGTCAGCCGTCCGGAATCCGCAGGAAAGACGGCGGCGTTTCCCCCCGTCTCCCCGAACACGCCCCGCCACTGCTCTATCCTGTGGAACAGGCCGTGCTTCGACGGCCGTATCGACTGTGACGCGGCCCCCTGCGGCCCCTCTTCCCGCTCGCTCCGGGTCCGCGTCCCCATGACACGGATTCGGTGGGGGGAACGCCATGTCCGCCGCAGCTTCCGGCCCGACCCCTGACAGGTCCCTGGCCAAGCTGATCGAGATCGCGGAGAAGCCGACGCTCGGCCAGCGCCTGATCAGCTGGGCCTCCCGTCCGCCCGGCCGGCTCTACATCCCCGCCTGCGGCGTGGTCGGCCTGGTCCTGCTCTTCGAGGACAGCGTCCCCGGCGGACACCTGCCCACGTTCTTCGTCGCCCTGGTGGGCGGCCTGCTGCTCGCCGGGATGGGCGCGCTGCGCCTGGGCATCGCCCTGGCGGTGGCCCGCCCGATGATCCGCCACTACTGGCTGCGCTGGGTGTCCGCGCCGGTGATCGCCGCCGCCGCGCTCGGCCTGGCCGTGGCCGACGTCCCGCTCCAGAGCCGGATCAGCGCCTCCGCCGACCAGCTGCTCTCGCTGCGCGAGGACACCGACGGCCGCACCTCCATCCCGCTCAACGGCGAACGGGTGGGGCTGTACTCGCTGCGCAGCGTCTCGGCGTACGGGGGCGTCACCCACTACGCGGTGGAGGGCTCGGGGCTGTTCAGCCCCTCCGGCCTGGCCCACAGCGGCGAGCGGATCCCCGAGGGCGTCTTCGTCCCCGGGCAGGGCTCCAGGATCTACGAGCACGTGTCGGGCGACTGGTACGTCTGGGTCAACCACTGACAGCGCCCAAGCACCCGTGACCCGCCCGCCGCGCCACCGCGCGGCGGGCGGCCGCGTTTTCACCCCCGCGTTGCCGGTCCTTGTCCCCCTCCAACCCTGCTCTCACCCTCGCCGGGTACACAGGGACGCGACCCCCCGGAGGAAGAGCCGCAGGCCCTCCCTCCCCGGCAGCGCCGCCAACCCTGAGAAGAGGCTCCATGCGCGAGTTCGCGCTCACCCTTCACGTGCGCATCCACGACTCGATCACCGCGCTGCGCCGCGCCCACGCGCTGGGCGACGACGACCTGGCCAGCGCGCAGGCGGGCGAGGTCGAGGACCTGGTCGAGATCGCCGCGCGGAACGGGATCGACATCGCCGGGGGCTACTCCTCCCTCTCCCCCGTCACCTGAGCCCGGGACACGGGGAAGGGCCCGCGACCGCTCCCGGTCGCGGGCCCTTCCCCGTGTCTCCGGCTCCGCCCCGCGGTCCGGCCGCGGGGCGGAGCCGTGGGGCTAGCGGCGCCCCTGCCCGCCGTACCCCTCGCCGCGCTCGAACTGCTCGCGCATCGCGGCGCCCTGCTGGCGCTGGTACTCGTCGGCCATCTGCTGCTGGCGTTCGGCGGCTGCGGAGATCGCGCCCTGCGCGGAGTCCAGGACGTCCCTGGCCCCGCCCGAACCGCCCGAGCCGCCCAGCGGCGCGCGCGAGCCCCGGCCGTCCATCACCTGGGGCAGCAGCTGCGCGGTGAGCAGCGTCGACAGCGCCGAGCTGTCCCCCGCGCCGGCCTCGGTCTGCACCACCACCGGGCGCGGGGCGCGCCCGGCCAGGGTGGCGCCCACGTCCAGGCGGCGGCGGGCCAGCTCGTACTCCAGCACCGCACGGTTGTCCCGGTAGGCCGTGGCCAGGCGCTCCTGCGCCTTCGCCTCGTTCTCGGCGGCCACCAGGTCGGCGCGCCCGCGCGTCTCGATCTCGTAGCGCACCCGCTGCGCCTCGGTCTCCTGCTCCTCCAGCATCTGCGCCACGTCCTTACGCGCCTTGTTGAGGGAGGCGTTGACCTCGACGATCTTGGCGTCGCGGGTCTTCTTGGAGCGCTCGATGTCCATCAGCAGGGTGTCGATCCGGCGCTTGCGCGTCAGCTCCCACTCCTGCTCGTAGGCCACTAGCTCCTTGGCCACCCGCTCCCGAGTGGACAGGTGCTGCTGGTACTGGCTGGGCAGCTGCACGTCGGGGATGTTGCAGCCGGTGATCCGCACACCGTACTTCTCCAGCTGCCCGTTGAGCAGGCGGCGCATGTCCTCGACGTTGGAACCGCGCAGGTCGTAGGCGGACTCGGTGTTGACCAGGCGGCTGCGCTGGCGGATGGCGTCCTGCACCGCGCTGGAGAGCACGAGGTCGAAGTTGCTCGCGCCGATGATCGTCACGAACCGGATCGGGTCGGTGATCTGGAACTTGAGGAAGAACTCGATCGACTTCAGCGGCACGTTCTCCCGCGTGGGGCAGGCCAGGACCGGCGCCGTGTAGGGGATCTCCGTGCGGGTGTCCACCACGAAGTCCACCCGCGACCACGGGTGCCACAGGTAGTGGCGGCCCGGGCCGATCGGCTTCACGATCGCGCCGTACTTGGTGAGGATGCCGTGCGTGCCCTCCTCGATCTCGATGATCGAGCTGCGCCACCACCACAGACCCGCCACGACGATGCTGAGGAGGCCCACGACCAGGGTCGGCACGGCCAGCACGACGTAGGCGAACCCGAGGACGAACCCGCCCGCCGAGGCGTTGAGGGCCATCATCAGCGCCGCGCACAGGGCGAACAGGCCGAACCAGACCAGGACGGTCCACCGCAGGCCGCGGTTGTCGCGCGGTATGACCACGGGGACGATCGCGCCCTGGTCGCCGCCGCGCAGCAGACCGGCCAGGTCACCCCACGAGGCGAGGGACTCCTTGATGCTGGAGCCGCCACCGGCGTTCACCTTCACTGACTGGCTCATCTACTGACCTCCCTCGTCGGAGCCGAAGCCCTGGGAGCCGCGCGACCACGGCGGCAGGGGCGGGTCCTCGGGGGACCGCTGGGGAGCACCCGAGGGCGGCGGTGCGTCGACCGGCGGCCGGGCGGGCTCCCGCTCCCGCGGGGCCTCGTGCCGCCCCTGCGGCTCCTGGGACTCCTGGGTTGCCTGAGACGCCTGGGGCGCCTCGGACATGCGCTCGTCGATGGCCTGCTCGGAGACGGACTGGCGGATCTCCTCCACCAGCTCCTCCCCCGGGTCCTCGCCCCGGCCCCGCTCGCTCCTGGGGTCGTCGGCGTCCTGAATCAGCGCGCTGATCTCCTGCTCGCGCTCGGCGATACGGCCCCGGATGGCGCCGAGGCGGGAGCGGATGGCCTCCATGTCCTCCTGCGAGAACAGGGCGGTGTCGGCCTGGCCGATGATCTCCTGGGCGATGCGCAGGTAGTCGACGCTGGCGGAGTCGCCCGAGCCGATCCGCAGGACCTGCGGGAGGCTGTCGGCGACCCCTTCCAGCTTGTCCAGGAGGGTCTCGCGGAAGCGGTAGTTGAGGATCTCGGGTGCGTCGGCGGCGCTGACCGCGCGGATGTCCAGGGCCTGGGCCTGCAACAGGGCCGCGTTGGCGTTGGCCTCGGACTCGGCCTCGACGAAGCGCTGGTGGGCCAGGGAGCGGGCCCGGTTCGTCTCGCGCTCCAGGGCGGTGTCCATCTGCGCCTGGTACTGGGCGATGTCGGCCTGGATCGCGGACAGGGTCTCGTTGAGGGTCGCCAGCTCCTTGTTCAGGTCACCCTCGTTCTGCTCCTTGCGCAGCTGGAGCTCGTACTCGAAGGTGTAGGCGTCCTTGGCGACGCGGACCATCTCCGGCGCCGCCAGGTCCATCCGGTACTCCTGGTTGGAGGGCTCGGCGTGGGTGATGTTGGCGCTGGTCAGCTCCACGATCCCGCTGAACTGGCGGTTGAGCTGCTCCACCAGGCTCTGGGTGTTGTCGCCGACCATGTCGTAGATGGCCGAGGCCTGCTGCTCGTAGATGAGGCTCCGGGTGGTCTCGCTGATCGCGTTGTTGAGCTTCTCCTGGAAGCCGTTCACGCCGCCCAGCGTGTAGACGAAGTCGGTGGCGTTGACGATCCGGAACTGCACGAACAGGTCGATGGAGGCCTGCACGCCGCTCTTGGTGGGCGCCGAGCGGATCGGCGCGTTGAAGGGGTACTCGCGGGTGGTGTTGACGATGTAGGAGACGCGCTTCCAGGGGTTGAAGAGCGTGACCCGCCCGGCCTTGAAGACGTTCTCCATCTTGCCGAATCGGGTGACGATGGCCTCGCAGCCCTCCGGCACCATCACCATGCCCTGGCGCCACCACATGAACACCGCCACCGCGATGGCGACCAGCCAGTAGTGGATGCCGAAGAGGGGGTTGATCAGGGGGTTTCCACCGCTGACAGCCTGGGGGACCAGGACGGTGACGGCGCCCAGCACGCCGAGGGCGACCAGGGCGATGGCCGGGAGCATCGTCACGAAGGTGCGCCCGCGGGGGATGACCATGGGACAGATGACGTGGACCGGCCCGCCGTCGCCGCGCTCGTAGTAGCTGCGGTTGATCGCCTCGCCCGCGTTGTTGAGGGAGGTGCTCTTCTGCTCGATGCGGGTGCCGACGGAGTCGCCCTGTTCACGGGCGGCGACGAAGTCCCGGGGGTCGAGGCCACCGCCCTCGGTGGCCTGTTGCAGCGCGTCGGACACCGCCTGGCGCGGATCGCCCCCTTGGGCGACGGCACCGGCCGCGCCGCGCACGGTCTGCGCGAACGACATAGGCATGGGCTCCTTGGTCGGAGGTCGGGAACTATCGGCTACGACGTCGCGTACCGCGGTCCGGTTCCAGGTGGGGACCTGTTCCGTGACCGGAGGGGCCGTAGCGGACAGCACCAACCCTGTCATGGGACGCGTCCGGAACCCAGGGCTGTGAACCGGAGCGTGACGGGAACGTTCCCTGCGGACCGGCTCGCGCGGGCCGGATGGCACCGCCGCCGGGCGGCGGATAACGTCGTCGGCACACGCAGGCCAACGGCTCCGGCCGCACGAGAGGGGACACCACCGATGCCCGCAGTACCCAGCTCCGTCCTGACCACCGCGGGCCTGATCGGCGGCTACACGGCGGCCCGCGCGACGGGCAACCGCCCGCTGGGCGGAGCCGTGCTGGCCGCGTTCGGCGCCGCGGCCTTCGAGACCTGGCGCCGCCGCTCGGGGGTGGGCACGGCGGTAGCGCTCACCGGCGTCTACGTGGGCGCGTTCGGGCTGTCCCACCCGCTGGCGAAGAAGGTCGGCGCCTGGCCCGCCGTGCTGGGGGTGACCGCCGTGACCGCCGCGGTCGCGGCCGCCTCGGGCGACTGCGACCGCGGCTGACACGGGACCCGGGCGCCGGGGAGGGGTGCGGCTCCGCCCCCTCCCCGGGTCGTCCGTCCGCCGCGGATCAGCTGCAACCGCTGGTGGCTCCGCAGCCCTCGCAGGCGTAGCAGCTGCCCGACGGGCGCATCTTGGTACCGCAGGTCACGCACAGCGGCGCGTCCGCCACGAAGCCCTTGCCCTCCATCAGCTCCGCGGTGGAGTGCGCCCGGGTCGGCCGCTCCGCCGCCGCGTGCGGCTCCTCCGCCGGGGCCGCCGGGGCCTCCTCGGCGGCGTCCGCCCCGCGGGTGGCCGCGGACTGGGCGTAGGACTCCACCTGCGTGGCGACCTGGGCCGGGTCCTCCCCCGCCACCTGCGCCTGGCGCTCGGCGGCCGACAGCACCCCCAGCGCGGCGCGCTCCTCGTAGGGCAGGTGGTCCAGGGCCAGGCGGCGGAAGATGTAGTCCACCACCGACTGGGCCATGCGGATGTCCGGGTCGTCGGTCATGCCCGCCGGGTCGAACCGCATGTTCGTGAACTTGTCCACGTAGGTCTCCAGCGGGACCCCGTACTGGAGGGCGATGGAGATCGCGATGGAGAAGGCGTCCATCACCCCGGCCAGGGTGGACCCCTGCTTGCCGAGCTTCATGAACACCTCGCCCAGGCCGTCGTCCGGGTAGGAGCCCGCGGTGATGTAGCCCTCGGCCCCGCCCACGGAGAACGACGTGGTCTCGCTCGGGCGCTTCTTGGGCAGGCGGCGGCGGACCGGCCGGTGCACCTCGACGGTCCGCACCTCGGGCTCGGCCTCCTTCCCCTCCCGCGTCCCGCCGGTGGACAGCGGCTGGCCCACCTTGCAGTTGTCGCGGTAGACGGCGAGCGCCTTCAGGCCCATCCGCCAGCCCTCGAAGTAGATGTGCTCGAAGTCCTCGACCGAGGCCTCCTCCGGCACGTTCACCGTCTTGGAGATCGCGCCGGACAGGAAGGGCTGCACCGAGGCCATCATCCGCACGTGGCCCATGGGCCGGATGTAGCGGCGCCCCATCGCGCAGTCGAACACCTCGTAGTGCCCGGTGCGCAGGCCGGGCGCGTCCACGACGTGGCCGTTCTCGGAGATGTACTCGACGATGGCCTCGACCTGCTCGTCCTGGTAGCCGAGGTTGCCCAGCGCGCGCGGGATGGCCTGGTTGACGATCTGCATGGAGCCGCCGCCGACCAGCTTCTTGAACTTGACCAGCGAGAAGTCCGGCTCGATGCCGGTGGTGTCGCAGTCCATCATGAAGCCGATGGTCCCGGTGGGCGCGAGAAGGCTCGCCTGGGCGTTGCGCCAGCCGTTGCGCTCGCCGATCCTGAGGCACTCGGCCCACTCGCGGGTGGCCGCGGCGTGGACCGGCTCCTCCAGGTTTCCGACGGTGCGCAGGTCGTCGTTGGCGGCGGCGTGCTTGCGCATGACCCGCTTGTGGGCCTGCTCGTTGCGCCGGTAGCCGTCGTAGGGGCCGACCACCCCCGCCAGCTCGGCGCTGCGCCGGTAGGCGGTGCCGGTCATCAGCGAGGTCACGGCGGCGGCGACGGCGCGCCCGCCCTCGGAGTCGTAGGCGTGGCCGGTCGCCATGAGCAGGGCGCCCAGGTTCGCGTAGCCGATGCCGAGCTGCCGGTAGGCGCGGGTGGTCTCACCGATCTTCTCGGTGGGGAAGTCGGCGAAGGTGATGGAGACGTCCATCGCCGTGATGACCAGCTCGGTGAGCGCGGTGAAGCGCTCCACGTCGAAGGTGTCGTCCTCGCGCAGGAACTTCAGCAGGTTGATCGAGGCCAGGTTGCAGGACGAGTCGTCCAGATGGAGGTATTCCGAACACGGATTACTTGCACTGATACGTCCGCTCTCGGGCGTGGTGTGCCAGTCCTGGATCGTGCCGTCGTACTGGATGCCCGGGTCCGCGCACTCCCAGGCGGCCCTGGCCATGCGCTGGAACAGCTCCTTGGCGTCCACCGTGGCGACGACCTCGCCGGTGGTGCGCGAGGTCAGGCCGAAGTCCGAGCCGCTCTCCACGGCGCGCATGAACGCGTCGGAGACCCGCACCGAGTTGTTGGCGTTCTGGTACTGGACGCTGAACATGTCGTCGCCGCCGAGGTCGACGTCGAACCCGGCGTCGCGCAGGGCACGGATCTTGTGCTCCTCGCGGGCCTTGGTCTCGACGAAGTCCTCGATGTCGGGGTGGTCCACGTCCAGCACGACCATCTTGGCGGCCCGGCGGGTGGCGCCGCCGGACTTGATGGTCCCGGCCGAGGCGTCGGCGCCGCGCATGAAGGAGACGGGCCCGGAGGCGGTCCCGCCGGAGGAGAGCAGCTCCTTGCTGGAGCGGATGCGCGACAGGTTCACACCTGCGCCGGACCCGCCCTTGAAGATGATCCCCTCTTCCTTGTACCAGTCCAGGATCGACTCCATGGTGTCGTCCACGGAGAGGATGAAACATGCGCTGACCTGCTGCGCGGAGGCGGTGCCGACGTTGAACCACACCGGGGAGTTGAAGCTGAACAGCTGGTGGGCGAGGGCGTGCTTGAGCTCGTGGTCGAAGACCTCGGCGTCCTCGGCGGAGGCGAAGTAGCCGTGCTCGCGGCCGGTCTCGGTGTAGACGCCGACGACGCGGTCGATGAGCTGCTTGAGGCTCCACTCGCGCTCGGGGGTGCCGACCGCGCCGCGGAAGTACTTGCTCGCCACGATCTGGGTGGCGTTCATCGACCAGGAGGAGGGGAACTCCACTCCGCGCTGCTCGAAGTTGACCGTGCCGTCGCGCCAGTTGGTCATGACGACGTCGCGGCGCTCCCACTCCAGGGAGTCGTAGGGGTGCGTGCCCGGGGAGGTGAAGACGCGCTTCACCCTGATCCCCTTGCGGCTCCCCTTGCTCTTGCGTCCGGCCGGGCCGCTGGCGGTTTCCGTCATCGCCGGGTCTCTCCTCACTCGCGGGCACGGTCACCGACCGTGCCCGGCGTCCTTGTCCCGGGAGTGGTGTGGCCCCGCGCGCGGTCGGCGTGCGGCCGCGGTGGGTGCTATCCCGTGGTGGCGCCGCTCCGGCCGCCGGTCCCGGCGCCCTTGTCGGTATCGGCCTCGCGGTCCTGGCGCAGGCTGGCGATCTCGGCCTCGAAGTCGGACAGGCTCTCGAAGCCGCGGTAGACGCTGGCGAAGTGCAGGTAGGCGACCTCGTCCAGGTCGCGCATCGGACCCAGGATGGCCAGGCCGATCTCGTGGGCCGGGACCTCGGCCACGCCGCGGCCGCGGATCTCCTCCTCGACCTGCTGGCCGAGCTTGGCCAGGGCGTCCTCGGAGACGGGGCGGCCCTGGCAGGCACGGCGCACCCCGGCGATGATCTTGGTCCGGCTGAAGGGCTCGGTGACCCCCGAGCGCTTGGCCACCATCAGCAGGACGGTCTCCTGGGTGGTGAACCTGCGCTCGCAGACGGGGCAGGACCGGCGGCGCCGGATGGCCGCGCCGTCGTCGGTGGACCTGCTGTCGATCACCCTGGTGTCCGGATGGCGACAGAACGGACAGTGCACCCTGGTTCACCTGCTTCTCTCACCGAACGACAACACTTAGGTACCACTAAACCACAACTTCTGGGCAACCACTCCTGTCAAAACACCAGATGTTGTGGTCGAACCTAGACTTCTTCCTGACCCGCCGCAACCCTGGCGCGGGTGTGTTCCGACACGGCCGAGCGGCCGCGCGGCATCGCGGACCGCGGCGGCGGGGGGGGGCGGGGGGGGGCGGGCC
>ANAW01000115.1:0-4410 GCA_000340945.1 Nocardiopsis synnemataformans DSM 44143
CACGGCCGAGCGGCCGCGCGGCATCGCGGACCGCGGCGGCGGGGTGGGGCGGGGGGAGTCGGCGCGGGCGGGACGCTCCGGGGCGGCCCGGCACCGCGGTCAAGGATAGCGTCGCCGATCGGAGCCGCCGCGCCCCGGCCGCGGGCGCCGGAATCCCGGCGCCGCCGGGATTTCGGTCGAGCCGACGTCCCAGGATAAGACCCCCGCGCCTGGCCGGAACCGGTGCCGCGGACACGCGTTCGCGCATTCCGGGGACAACAGCGCGTGAACGCGTGTACACACGTAAGTGCAGGCCGGAAATTGACCGCGAATACGCGCGGCGGCAATTCTCCCCGGCCTCGAACGCTTGTTTGATATCACCGTGTGCAACGACTAAAGTTGACCTTGATTTCACACCGGTTTCGCCATCACGTGGACCCCCAGGTCGGCACGGTCGCGGACCGGGGTGGCCAGTCACACAAGCAGGCCCTGACCGAACCGAATGCCGAGGAGGCCCGGCCGTGCCGGAGGAGAATCCCGGAACCGCAGACACCGCCACCGTTCTCGCACCAGCGGAGAACGCGGGCGGGTCCACGCCCGAAGCCCCCAAACTCACCGCACGCCAGCAGAGCGTGCTGAACTGCATCCAGCGCTATGTCCGGGAGCGGGGTTTCCCCCCGTCGATAAGGGAAATCGGGGAAGCGGTCGGCCTGTCCAGCCCGTCCAGCGTGGCGCACCAGCTCAAGGTCCTCCAGCGCAAGGGCTACCTGCACCGCGACCAGAACCGGCCGCGCGCGGTCGAACTGCGCACGCCCGGGCGCGCCTCGGGGCGGACCCTGGTCCCCGAGGACATCGACCTCTCCCGCGCTGCCGCCGTGCCCCTGGTCGGCCGGATCGCCGCCGGCGGTCCGATCCTGGCCGAGGAGTCGGTGGAGGACGTGCTCGCCCTGCCGCGTCAGCTGGTGGGTGAGGGGCGCCTGTTCATGCTCACCGTGGTCGGTGACTCGATGACCGAGGCCGCCATCACCGACGGCGACATGGTGGTGGTACGCCAGCAGCAGGACGCCAACAACGGCGACATCGTGGCGGCGCTGCTCGACGACGAGGCGACCGTCAAGGTGCTGCGCCGCGAGGAGGGCGGGCACGTGTGGCTGATGCCGCGCAACGAGGCCTACGAGCCGATCAACGGCGACGACGCCACCATCCTCGGCAAGGTGGTCGCGGTCATGCGCCGCGTCTGAGGAACCCGCGTACCCGCGCCTCCGGTCCCTCTCCCCTCGGAGGGATCGGGGGCGCTTCCCCCTGTGGACGACGCGGGGCCGACGGGCGCGGGCCGCTAGTCTGAGGAGGTGTTCACACGTGCCTCCTCCCCCGCCGCCCGCTGGCGTACCGCGCTGGTCGGCGCGGTCAGCGCCGCCCTGTTGTCCACCGCCGCCTGCGCCCCCGCCGACGACGGGGCCGCCGAGGCGCCCGGGGTCGGCGGCGTCGAGCGCGAGGTGGCCTTCGAGGGCGGCGGGCACGAGGTGTCCGGCACCTTCCGGATGCCCGAGGACGTCTCCGGCACCGTTCCGGGCGCGCTCATCATCTCCGGCAGCGGCCCCACCGACCGCGACGGCAACAGCTCCGTGCGCCCCAACGCCGGCACCAACCAGAACCTGTCCCGGGTGCTCGCCGACGTCGGGGTGGCCTCGCTGCGCTACGACAAGTACGGCAGCGGTCCGGACTCCGAGACGCCGGGCCCCGGCGAGATCGTACCGGTGGACCCGGTGATCTTCGACGAGCAGGTCGCGGCCGCCTACGAGGAACTCGTCTCCCAGCCCGAGGTGGACCCCGAGCGGGTGGTCGTCGTCGGGCACAGCGAGGGCGCCCTGTACGCGCTGCGCGCCCACGAGCTCATCGGTGCGGAGCACCCCTCCCCCGCGCTCGTGCTGGCAGCGCCTCCCGGTACGCGCTACCTCGACCTGGTCGACCGACAGCTCACCGAGCGGATGCGTGCCGTCGAGGCCTCGGGCCAGATGGAGGAGAGACAGGTGGTCCAGCTGCTCTCCGACGCCCGCGCCGGGCGGGCCGCGATCCGGTCCGGGCGTGCGCTCGGCGACGTGGAGATGCCCAGCGGGGGCGTGCTCGGCGTCTACACCCCCGCCAACGAGGACTTCCTGGCCTACATGGACGCCTTCGACCCCGTCGAGCTGGCGGAGGACCTGCCCGGGGGCACCCCGGTGCTGGTGCTGTGGGGGGAGGAGGACACGCAGGTCTCCCGGGAGGACGTGGACCGGCTGATGACCGGCCTGGACGGCGCCCGGCGGGTGGACGTCCCCGACACCGACCACATCTTCCGCCGCTATCGGGACGAGCCCGGGGCCACGGTCCTGGACGAGCAGCGCCCCTTCGCCGAGGAGGTCGCGCCCGCGCTGGAGGAGTTCCTGGGCACGGCCTGGTAGCCGCGCCGGGGCCTCACTCGGGAATGGAGTCCGGCAGCGCCTCCGTCACGGACAGCGCCAGCTCCTCGGCGCCCGCGACCATGCGCTCCCGGTCGCCGGGGTTCTGCGCGTCGTAGCTGGCCGCCACGCTGTAACAGGTCTCCAGGTACAGGTTGGACACCCGGGCGCCGACGCAGGCGACCGTGTACGGGTCCTCCTGGACCCAGGCGACCGCCTCCTCGCCGACGCCTTCCAGCTCCTGCGTCTCGTACCGGGAGGTGGTGGTGCGCAGGTTGTCGACGGCCGTCGTGACGCCGCCCGGGTCGGGGGCGGCCACGGCCACCAGCGTCGCGGTGGCCGGGACCTGCTCGCCCGCGCCGCCGGGGGTCGCCCACCGGCACTGCCAGCCCGAGCCGAACGCCTCCTGCGCGCCGCCGACCGGCTCCTCGACCTCCAGTTCGTGGTCGGGCACGAGTTCGTCCAGCGTCCCGGTCTCGGCGACGGAGCACTCGGGCGCCGCTCCGAAGGCGCCCGTCTCCGGGTTGTCGCGCGCCACCACGTACCAGATCGCCCCGGCGGCGAGCACGACCAGCACCAGGGCGGCGGCGACCACGGCGGCGGTGGCGCAGCCCCGGCTCTGCGGTTGGACGGAGGCCACCACCTCGGGTGCGGGCTGCTGGAGGTGGGGCTGCTGCCACGCGGGGTTGGGGGGCGGCGGTGGGTACTGCCCCTGCGGCGGCTGGTGGGGGTGGTAGGCCTGCTGCTGCCCGTGGGGCTGTGGTGCCTGGGGCGGTGTCGGAGGCTGTTGGTGTCCCTGCGACTGTGACGGCTGCGCTTGAAGGGGCTGCTGTTGCCCCTGCGACTGCGGAGACCCTTGGTGACCGTGCTCCCGCGGAGGCTGGAGCTGTTCGTGCGCCTGCGGAGGTCGCGGTTCTTGCGCCTCCTGCGATTGCAGGGGCCCGTGCTGCCCTTGCGCCTGCTGAGGCTGCTGGTGCTCGTGCGGTATCTGCGGCGTCTGTGGCTGCTCAGGAGCGGGCTGCCCATGCGCCTGCGGTGCATGAGGAGTCTGCTGCTGCACGTGAGGCTGTGATGGTTGCTGTTCCCCATGTGGCTGTGCCACCTGAGACTGCTGGGGCGGCTGCTGGTGCTCGTGCGGCTGCTGTTCCGCGTGTGGCTGCGGGGCCTCGTGCGCCTGCGGCTGCTGTTCCGTATGCGGTTGCTGAGACCGCTGCTGCCCATGCGACTGCGAAGGCCCCTGCGGCCCCTGGGGCTGCGATGCCTCGTGCTCCGGCTGGGACTGGGGCTGAGGCGCCTGTGGAGGCTCCTGATGTCCCCCGGGCTGCTCGGGATCCCGCGAATCGGGGTGCTGGTCGCTCACAGGGCCTCTCCGAGCTGCACGGCGAACTCCACTGCCAGGTCCCGGGCCTCGCCGAAGCTGACCGGCTCGGTGCCGGAGGTCCCGGCGTAGGACACCCGCACCAGCAGGTTGTCGGTGGGGAAGGCCAGTTCCGCGGTACCCGGAGTCTGGCCGCGCCACACCCGGCCCTCCCCGGCGGGCAGTTCCACGGCCTCGCCGCGCGCCGGTACCAGGGCGGTGTAGGCCTCCCGCGCCCGTTGGGCGCCGGTGACCGGCTCCTCCCCCGTGGTGTCGGTGAAACGGGCGGACAGGTCCAGCCGGAGCACCCCCTGCGGCCCCTCGGCCAGACCGGCGGAGGACCACGAGCACGTGGTGCTGTCGCCGTCCGCCAGGGGACCGTGTTCGGAGGACTCCAGGACCGCGCCTGGCACCAGGCCGGTGACGAGCGCGTCCGAGACCAACGCGCACCCGGGCGCGGCGGCGTGGGCGTCGCCGCTCTCGGGTACGCCCGGGTCGTCCCCGGACAGCCACAGTCCGCCGCCGATCGCCACCGCGGACAGCACCACCGTGCCCGCGCCGATCACGGCCACCCGCGCGAGGGGACCCACCCGGCCACCGCCTCCCTGTCGGTCACCGAGCCGACCGCACACGGGC
>ANAW01000116.1:0-20260 GCA_000340945.1 Nocardiopsis synnemataformans DSM 44143
ACGACCACCTTGCGGATCTGCTTGTCGCCGATGAAGCCCTGTGCCTTCTCCGAGGCCAGGGCCAGCCGCTCCAGCTCCGCCGGGTCGATGTCGGGCGCCACGGACAGCTTGTCACGGACCTTGCTCTGCACCTGCACCACGCAGGTCACCGACTCCTGCACCAGCAGGGCCGGGTCGACCTCGGGCCAGTTGCCGACGGCGACGCTGCCGGTGCGGCCGAGCTTCTCCCAGCCCTCCTCGGCCACGTAGGGCGCGAACAGGGACAGGGCGACGGCCACGGCCTCGGCGGCCTCGCGGACCGCGGGGTCCGCGGCGCCGGGGCCGGAGTCGATGGCCTTGCGGGCGGCCGAGACCAGCTCCATGGTGCGGGCGATGGCCACGTTGAACCGCCGGGACTCGACCAGGGAGGTGATCTGGTCGACGGTGCGGTGGGTGGTCCGGCGCAGGCCGGTGTCGCCCTTGGCGGGGTCGGTGCCCGGCGCGCTGGCCGCGCCCGTCTCGCTCATCACCCGGTAGGCGCGGTTGAGGAACTTCTGCGCGGCGACGACGGAGACGTCGGCCCAGTCCACGTCCTCCTCGGGCGGGGAGGCGAAGAGCATGGTCAGTCGGACCGCGTCCACGCCGTAGGCGTCGATCTCCCTGCCCAGGTCCACGCCGTTGCCCAGGGACTTGGACATGGCGCGGCCCTGGTTGATGACCTGGCCCTGGTTGGTCAGGCGGCGGAAGGGCTCGGTGAAGGACACCATGCCCATGTCGTGCAGGACCTTGGTGAAGAACCGGGCGTACATCAGGTGGAGCGTGGCGTGCTCCTTGCCGCCGATGTAGTGGTCCACCGGCCCCCACTTCTCCACCGCCTCGGTGTCGAAGGGGGCGGTGTCCAGTCGCGGCGAGCAGTAGCGCAGGAAGTACCAGGACGAGTCCACGAAGGTGTCCATGGTGTCGGTGTCGCGCTCGGCGGGGCCGCCGCAGGAGGGGCAGCCGACGTTGACCCACTCGGTGGCCGCGGCCAGGGGCGAGACGCCCTTGGGGGCCAGCTCGGCGCCCTTGAGTTCGGGCAGGGTGACGGGCAGCTGCTCGTCGGGGACGGGCACCTCGCCGCAGGAGGGGCAGTGGATGATCGGGATGGGGGTGCCCCAGTAGCGCTGGCGGGAGAGCAGCCAGTCGCGCAGGCGGTAGTTGATCGTGCCCTGTCCGGTGCCGCGCTCGGCCAGGATCTCGATGATGCGCGCGATGGCCTCGGTCTTGGCCAGGCCGTCCAGCGGGCCGGAGTCGCGCAGGACGCCCTCCCCCGCGGTGGCCGTGCCCGTCTCGACGGGGTCGGGCTCGCCGGTCTCCACCACGACCCGGACCGGCAGGTCGAAGGCCAGGGCGAAGTCCAGGTCGCGCTGGTCGTGCGCGGGGACGGCCATGATGGCGCCGTGGCCGTAGTCGGCCAGGACGTAGTCGGCCGCCCACACGGGCATGCGCTCGCCGTTGACGGGGTTGACGGCGTAGCGGCCCAGGAACACGCCGGTCTTGGGGCGCTCGGTGGCCTGGCGCTCGATGTCGGAGAGCTTGGCGACGTCGGCGCGGTAGGCGTCGAAGGCCTCGCGCTGTTCGGGTGCGCACAGCTCGTCGGCCAGGTCGGCGTCGGCGGCCACGACGAAGAAGGTGGCCCCGTAGAGGGTGTCGGGCCGGGTGGTGAAGACGGTGACGGGCTCGTCGCGGCCCTCGATGGCGAAGTGGACGTCGGCTCCGGTGGAGCGGCCGATCCAGTTGCGCTGCATGGCCAGGATCTCGTCCGGCCAGCGGCCGTCGTCCAGCTGGTCCATGTCGTCCAGCAGGCGCTGGGCGTAGTCGGTGATGCGGAAGTACCACTGGTTCAGGCTGCGCCGCACGACGTCGGCTCCGCAGCGCTCGCACCTGCCCTGGACGACCTGCTCGTTGGCCAGCACGGTCTGGTCCTGGGGGCACCAGTTGACGTGGCCGTCCTTGCGGTAGGCCAGCCCGCGCTCGAAGAAGCGCGTGAACAGCCACTGGTTCCAGCGGTAGTACTCGGGGTCGCTGGTGTGCAGGCGGCGCGACCAGTCCACGCTGATGCCGTAGCGCCGGAACGAGGCCGCCTGGGTCTCGATGTTGGCGTAGGTCCACTCGGCGGGGTGGGAGTTGTTCTTGATGGCCGCGTTCTCGGCGGGCAGGCCGAAGGAGTCCCAGCCCACGGGGTGCAGGACGTTGTCACCGCGCTGGAGGCGGTAGCGGCTGATGACGTCGCCGATGGCGTAGGCCTCCGCGTGGCCCATGTGCAGGTCGCCGGAGGGGTAGGCGAACATGTCGACGATGTAGGAGCGCGGGCGGGTGTCCGCGGGGTCCTCGTCGGCCTGGAACGGAAGCTCAGCGGCCCAGCGCGCCTGCCACTTGTCCTGGAGGGCACGGGCGTCGTAGGTGTCGCCCGTCGTCTGGTCGCCGTCTACCGCTGTCATCGCTACGTGTTCCTTAGCCGGTTCGGGGTGTACAGGACTCAGGTTAGCGGTTGGCGGGTCGGGGCGCGGACGGGTTTCCCGCACCCCGGGCGGGTGCGTCCGGGGACGGCGACCCGGGTCGTGGCCGGGTCCGGAGCCGGGGTCCCCCTCCCCCGTGCCCCGTGCGGCGGGCCCGGCGCCGCCTCCTCCCGGACTCGGCGACGGGGTTGCGGAGGGTGAAGGGGAAGATCGGTGAGATTACGGACTCCCGACCCCTCCACACCGACCGGCCGGTTTGTTACTCTGCGGTCAAAGTGGCGCAGAACACGCGACGCGGGTCACATCATCCCGAATCGTCGTGCGTTCACTGGACCCATCTGGCTGCGGGAGGCCCCATGCTCAACCTGTCCGTGCTTCTGGAGGACGGTGCCCGGTCGGCTCCGGAGAAGGAGTGCCTGGTCTTCGGCGACCTGCGCCTGAACTACGCGATCACCGACATGATCGCCAACCAGGTGGCCAACCTGCTGGTCGCGCGCGGGATCAGGCCCGGGGACCGGATCGCGCTGGCCAGCCCGAACGTGCCCTACTTCCCCTTCGTGTACTTCGGCGCCCTCAAGGCGGGCGCGGTGGTCGTGCCGCTGAACGTGCTGCTGACCCCGCGCGAGATCGCCTACCACCTGGAGGACTCCGGGGCCAGGGCGCTCTTCGCCTTCACCGGCACCCCGGAGCTCCCGCTGGGCGAGCGCGCCTTCGAGGCCTTCGGCCAGGTGGACTCCTGCGAGTTCTACGTGGACCTGCCCGCCTCCCCGGGTGCCACGGAGTCGACCATCGACGGCGCCGAGACCTTCTGGAAGGCGCTGGAGGGCCAGCCCGGCGAGTTCGAGACGGTGCAGGCCGGTTCCGAGGACACCGCGGTCATCATCTACACCAGCGGCACCACCGGCAAGCCCAAGGGCGCCGAGCTGAGCCACCACAACCTGCTGCTGAACGCGGTCGGCTCCGCCAGGCTGGTCGAGCCCCACCCCGACGGCCGCGACGTCGCCCTCGTGGTCCTGCCGCTGTTCCACATCTTCGGCCAGACGGTCATGCTCAACGCGGCCCTGTACCGGCACGGCACGATGGTCCTCATGCCGCGCTTCGACGGCGCCGAGGCGCTCAGACTCATGGAGAAGGAGGGCGTCACCGCCTTCGCGGGCGTGCCCACCATGTACTGGGGGCTGCTGGGCGCCGTCCAGGCCGCCGAGCCCGGCACCTACGACCTGGAGACGATCGCGGGCAACGTGGTGGACGCGGTCTCCGGCGGCGCCGCCCTGCCGGGCCAGCTCGCCGAGGACTTCACCAAGACCTTCGGCGTGGGCATCAAGGAGGGCTACGGCCTGTCCGAGACCTCTCCGGTGGTGTCGTTCAACAACCCCAAGGTCAAGGCCAAGACCGGCTCCATCGGGCTGCCGGTGTGGGGTGTGGAGATGAAGCTCATCGACCCCGAGTGGAACGAGGCCGCGGAGGAGGGCGAGATCGCGGTGCGCGGGCACTGCGTGATGAAGGGGTACCACAACCGCCCCGAGGTCAACGCGGAGGTGATCCGCGACGGCTGGTTCCGCACAGGGGACATCGCCCGCCGCGACGAGGAGGGCTTCTACTTCATCGTCGACCGGTCCAAGGACATGATCATCCGCGGCGGCTACAACGTCTACCCGCGTGAGGTCGAGGAGGTCCTGATGACCCACGAGGCGGTCAGCCTGGCCGCGGTCGTGGGCGTGCCCCACGACACCCACGGCGAGGAGGTCAAGGCGTTCGTGATCCCCAAGGAGGGCGCCGAGGTCACCGCCGAGGGGCTCGTCGCGTGGTCCAAGGAGCGCCTGGCCGGGTACAAGTACCCGCGCGAGGTGGAGTTCCGCACCGAGCTGCCGATGACCTCCACCGGCAAGATCCTCAAGCGCGAGCTGCGCGGCTGACTCCCCGCGCGGCGGGGCCGGTCCTCCCTCCCCCCGGGGACCGGCCCCGCACTCACCCCTTGACGGCTCCCTGGACGAGCCCGGAGACCAGGAAGCGCTGCACGAGGACGAAGAAGACCATGACCGGGATGGTGATGAGGGTGGAGGCGGCCATCACGTGTCCCCAGTCGTTGGCGTACTGGCCGAAGAACTGGCGCAGGCCGACCGCCACCGTGTAGTTCTCGCTCTGGGTCATGAAGGTCAGCGCCAGCACGAACTCGTTCCACGCCACGATGAACGAGAAGATGGCCGTGGCCACCAGACCGGGCGCCACCAGCGGGAACAGCACCCGCCAGAACATCTGGCCCCAGGAGGCCCCGTCGATGTAGGCGGCCTCCTCCACCTCCACGGGCACGGCGGCCACGAAGCCGCGCATCATCCACACCGCCAGCGGCAGGGACAGCGCCACGTAGACCACGCCCAGGCCGAGCATGGTGTTGAGCAGCTGGAGGTCGCGCACCTGGAGGAAGAGCGGGATGACCAGCGCCTCCAGCGGCACCATCTGCACGATGAGGATCATCACCAGCACCGCGGTGCGGAAGCGGAACCGGAAGCGGGCCACCGCCACGGCGGCCAGCAGGGACAGCACGCACGCTCCGGCCACGGTGATGCAGGCGACCGTGAGCGAGTTGAGCATGTACTGGCCGAACCTGGCCTCGGTGAGCACGTAGACGAAGTTGTCCAGGGACAGCCCGGTGGGCAGCAGCGCCCCGGCCCCCGAGGTGGCACGGTCCGAGAACGCGCTGATGAGCATGAAGTAGACGGGGAAGAGCGTGAACAGCAGCAGGACGGCCACCCCGGCGGACTTGGCCAGGAACCGTCCCGTCCGCCGGACCCCGCCCCTGCGGCGGGCGTCGCGGACGCGGCCCTCCCAGTCGGCGTCGGCGACGGGTGCCTCTGTGCGCGTGACCACGGGCGTTCCTTCCTCAGCGGTGACCGGAGGGCCGAATCCGGTTGCTCCGGGTTCGGACGGGGCCGTTAGACTGCTCGACTGTCCGGGGCGGGACGTCCTTCGCGCCCCGGCCGCGGAGGAGGAGTGATGGCCGTGTCGACAGGGTCGCCGGAGACGGTGGCGTAGCACCGTGCGCGCTTCCGCCGGGCCCTCCCCCACCGAGGTCGTCATCAGCTGGATCCCCCATGACGCGCGCTTCCGGGACCGCGCCGTCCGGCACGCCCTGCGCGACCCCAGCGGGCGGCTGCTGCACGCCTACGTCGAGAACCTGGTCAACCGGGACAACGACGACGGGCGTCCGCTGGGCGAGTACGACCTGCGGACCATGGGCGCGGTGCGCGAGGACCTCGACCGGCGCTCCCTGGCCTCGGTCGACTGGCGCCGCGTCCGCGACAAGCTCGTGGCGGGGGTCCACGGCCCCGCCCGCTGAGCGGGCCGCGAGGGCCGCCGTGCTCATCGGAGCTCGTCCTCTCGGAAGAGCGCGCGCAGGTAGAACACGGTGATCACCAGGAGCAGCAGGGTGAGCAGCACGGCGATGGCCGAGCCCAGGCCGTAGTCGTTGTGGCCGAAGGAGCGCACGTAGGACCACACGCCCAGGTTGAGCATCTCCGAGCCGCCCACGTCGCCGCCGGGCATGAGGTAGATCTGCGCGAACACCTTGAAGTCCCAGATGGTGGAGAGCACGGTGACCACGGCGAACACCGGGCGCAGCACCGGGAACGTGACGTGCCAGAAGCGCTTCCAGGCGCCCGCGCCGTCGATGCGCGCCGCCTCGTGCAGCTCGCCGGGGACCGTGAGCAGTCCGGCCAGGACCGTGACCGCCACGAACGGGAAGCCCCCGTGCACCACGTTGAGCGTGACGATGGCGTAGAAGAACAGCCGGTCGGCGAACCAGTTGTACCCGGAGGGCTCCAGCAGGCCCAGGGAGGTCAGGGCCTGGGAGACGACGCCGCTGTCGACGTCGAAGATCCAGATCCACACGTAGGTGCCGCTGACCGCGGGCATGGCCCAGGCGACCATGATGCAGGAGACCACGATGATCCGGGGCACCGGGCGCAGTGTGGCCAGCAGCAGCGCCACCAGCGTGCCCACGACGATGGTGGTGACCACCGCGACCACCGCGAAGGCCACCGTGTTGAGCAGGGCGACCCGCCACAGGTAGGGGTCGGTGAGCAGGGCGGCGTAGTTGGCGAGCCCGACGAAGTCGGACTCGCCCGAGACGAGGTTGCGCAGCTGGTACTCGCGGAAGGACAGCCACACGATCCGGCCGAGCGGGAGCAACAGCAGCAGTCCGATGACCGTCAGCGCGGGGGCGAGCAGCACCCAGGGCAGGAGCGTCCTGCGTGCGCGCTGGCCCAGGAGCGGCGCCCGCCGCCGCGGTCCGGGCCGTCGCGGGGACGGCTCGGCGGAGCGGCGGGCCTTCGGCCCCGGTTCGCTGCTGGCGGTGCCCAACCCGACCGGTGTTCGCACGTGTCTACCCCCCGTTGAGGATGCGCTCGATCTCGTTGGCCGCGTTCTCGGTGGCCTCCTCCACGGTGGCCTCGCCGTTGAGGATGTCCTGCTGCATGCCGACCAGGACCTTCTCGGCCTCGACCTGGGTCCAGGAGGGGGTGACGGGCACGCCCCGGCTGGCCTCGTTGAGCTGGACGGCGAAGGGCTCCAGGATGGGGTCGGCGGAGGAGGAGAAGGTGTCGACCCGGTCGACCACGCCCGGGAAGAAGCCGGTCTCCTCGGACCAGCGCATGGCGAACTCCTCGCCGGTCAGGTGCTGGACGTACTCCCAGGCGGCCTCCTCCTGGCCGGTGCCCTCGAAGACCGACAGCAGCGAGCCGCCCGCGAAGGAGGGCATGTACCCGCCGTCCTGGCCGGGCAGGGTGAAGGAGCCGAGCTTGCCCTCCAGGTCGGGGTTGGCCTCCAGGATGGCCTTGGGGTTGGCGCTGCCGAGGATGGCCATGGCGGCCTCCTCATCGGCTACGGCCTCCATGACGGCGATCTCGTTCCAGTTGACGGCGCCGGTGGTGGAGGTGCCGTCCTCCAGGGCCAGGTCGGTGAAGAACCCGATCCCGGCGCGGGCCTCCTCGCTGTCGATCTCCGAGACCCAGGTGCCGTCGGACTGCTCGACGGCGATCTCCCCGCCGCCGCCCCAGATCCACGGCATGACCGAGTACTGGGCGTCGCCCGGGACGGGGAAGGCGATCATGTCCTCCTCGGCCTCGGACAGGGCCAGGGCGGTCTCGCGCAGCTCCTCCCAGTTCTCGGGGACCTCCAGGCCGTGCTCCTCGAAGACGTCGCTGCGGTAGACGACGGAGCGGATGGAGGCGTACCAGGGGACGCCGTAGACGCCCTCGCCGAGCTGGCCCATCTCCATCAGGCCGGGGATGTACTGGGAGGTGTCGATGCCGTAGCCGGACAGGTCGTGCAGGGCTCCGGCGTCGGCGAACCCGGGCGTGAAGGTGTTGCCGAGCTCGGCGACGTCGGGCATGGTGCCGCCCGCGATGGCGGTGGAGATCTTGTTCTGGGCGTCCTGCCAGGGCACGAACTCGACGTCGACCTCGATGCCGGTCTCCTCGGTGAACGCGGCGTTGGCTGCCTCGAAGAACCCCGTCTCGTCGGGGTTGGTGCCCTGCATGATCCAGACCAGGAGGCCGTCGGAGCCGGAGGCCCCGCCTCCTCCGCTCCCGCACGCCGTCGCGGCCAGGACCAGCGCCGCGACGGCGGCGGGGAGCGGAACGTACTTGTGGGTTCGTCTGCGGGCCATCGGCACGCCTCCCGTTCCTTTCGAGGGTCCCCTGAGGGTTGGTAGGAAACCTACGTAAAGAACCGCGTCGAGTGAAGTAAACCACTGCCTTTTGTGTCTGAGCTGTTAGGGGGCAGGGCATGTCCGGAGTGTCGCGGCCGGTACGGCGTGTCCCACGGGCCCCTTCGGGCCCGTGCGTCCCTGGGTCACACGCCCTTACCCGGACAGTCCGGTGACCTGGCGCAGGACGGACAGGAGTTCGGCGCGCTTGTACACGGCCAGGCCGATGGCCGCGCCGAAGGCGGCGAGCATGTGCACGTAGACCATGGGGTCGCCCCGGGTGAAGCGCTCCGCCGCCTCCTCCTCGCCGACCGAGTGGGCCTCCCACGCGGTGGAGACGGCGAACTCCAGTTCGGGCGGGAGCATCTCGGCGACCATGCGGGCGACCGCCTCGCGGGAGTCGGCGGGCTTCCAGACCACGCCGGTCTGCTGCACGCGGCGGCCGAGGAAGGCGGCGATGACCTTGAGCTCGGACGTGACGGCCTCGACGTCGTCGGAGGCGCGCGGGACGACCGCGTCGAGCTCCTCCCGGTTGCGGTCGGCGTAGGCCTCGATCAGGTCGATCGCGGTCCGCTTGACGTGGTCGGGCGCGTCGGGCGCGGGCGTGGTCCCGTCGGTGCTGCCGTCGGAGGATGAGGACACGTCGTGGTCCCTTCTGGTGGGTGTGCGGCCGGGGTGTGTCCGGCCGGACCCCGCCGGTCGCGCGGCGGGGTGTGCGTCCGTCGGACACGCTCCGGGTCCATGATGCCGCGAAGCGGGCCCGCCGGGCCCCTGACAGGCCGAAGGTCCTCCCCCGGCGAACAGGGAGGGGAGGACCTTCGACGCGCTCGTGCGGGCGCCGCCTTGGTCGGCGGGCCGCGGCGGCGGGCGGGTCGGCCGGTCAGAACCAGGGGCGCAGCGGCACGTGGGCCTCGGTGCCGTCCAGCTTGACGCCGAGGATCTGGTGCAGCTGCACCACGTCGCGCTCGAAGCCGAGCACGCATCCGGCCATGTAGAGCCGCCAGACCCGGGCGGTGCCCCCGCCGACCTCGGCGACTGCCTCGTCCCAGTTGCGGTCCAGGTTGGCGCCCCAGTGGCGCAGGGTCAGGGCGTAGTGCTCGCGCAGGTTCTCCTGGTGGCGGATCTCGAAACCGGCGTCGTTCATGGCGGTCTGGATCCGGCCGGGGCCCTCCAGCTCCCCGTCGGGGAAGACGTAGCGGTTGATGACACCCCCGCGGTTCAGGGACGGCAGGTCGTTGCGCGGCCGGGTGATGCAGTGGTTGAGCAGCCGCCCGCCGGGCACGAGCTTGTCGTTGAGCGAGGCGAAGTAGGAGGCCAGGTTGTCCGCCCCCACGTGCTCGGTCAGTCCGATGGAGCTGATCCGGTCGTAGCTGCCGTCGGGGACGTCGCGGTAGTCCATGTGGCGGACCTCGGCCAGCTCGGACAGCCCCTCCTGGGCGATCCTCTTGGCCGCCCACTCGGCCTGCTCCTTGGACAGGGTGACGCCGAGCGCGCGGACCCCGTGCTCGCGGGCGGCGTGCATGACCATGCCGCCCCAGCCGCAGCCCACGTCGAGCAGGCGCATGCCGGGTTCCAGGCCGAGCTTGCGCGAGACCAGTTCGTACTTGCGGAACTGGGCGCTCTCCAGGGCGCCGTCGGAGCGGCCGACCCGGTCCAGGGACCCGTCCTCGTCGTCGAAGACGGCGCAGGTGTAGGTCATCGACGGGCCCAGGACCATCTCGTAGAAGGCGTTGGAGACGTCGTAGTGGTGGTGGATGACCTCGGCGTCGCGCTGCTTTGAGTGGCGCCAGCCCAGTCCGCTGAGGCGGCCCTGGCGCATCTCCTGCGGCGGCGGGGCGACCCGGTTGACGAACTTGACCCAGCCCACCGACCGCGCGATCTCGACCGCGTCGCGCGCCGAGACCCTGAATCCGTCCGCGAAGACGAAGTCCGCCATGCGTCTGAGGGCGGTGTACATGTCCCCCTCCAGCTCCAGGTGGCCGGAGACGTAGGCGCGGGCCAGGCCGACGGCGTTGGGGGACTGCGCCAGGTAGTTCACCGCGACCGGGGTCCGCACGTGCAGGGCCACGTCGCTGCCGGGGTCCCCCGCGCCGCTGCCGTCGTAGGCGGTGAACCGGATGGGCGCGTCGGGTCCGACGACGCGTTCGAAGATCTCAGCGAGCCGCATTGCTCTGTCCTTCCCTCTTGCCGGACGCGGACCCGTCCCCTCGGGCCGCGTCCCGGTGGTCTCGTGCCGTCAGCGGTTGCGTACGCACTTGGCGTACAGGTCGAGCAGACGCCCCTCGGGGTCGTAGGTCTCCTTGAGCCCGGCGTAGGCGGTGCCGTTGTACAGGCGCCAGAACTCCTCCTCGCCGTAGAAGGAGTCCGAGTACAGGGACTTGTGGCCGCCCAGGTCGGCCACCGTCTCCTCGATGAGGAGGTTGTGGTGGGCCCGGCGCTGCCCCGGCTTCATGTCGACCAGGCCCCAGAAGCCGAAGTTCACGTAGAGGCGGTCGTGGTCCAGGGGGTAGAGCGGCCACACGTGCTCGTCCGCGCCCTGACCGGGGCGCCGGGGCTCGCGGAGCCGGAGGGGGCACATCCACACGGGGGTCATGCCGATCTCGGCGTGGTAGGTGTCGAGGAACTCCGCGCCGCGTTCGACGCCCACCTCGATGTCCTGGATGAGGGGTTCCTGGGGCCGCCTGCCCCGGTAGTGGTTGAGGAGGCGGGAGAAGTCGGTGCGCCGGTCCCAGGCGACCAGCCTGCGGTAGACGTCGGAGCGCTTGAGGGAGCGCGGCCACAGGGGGCGCACCAGCGGGTGCTGGGTGCCGAAGGCCCGGGAGCACCAGAACCAGTCCGTGTCCCAGCGCCACAGGTAGTCGGCGATGGTGAGGTAGTCGCCGGGGCCGCTGCCCGCGTAGCGCTGGATGGACCGGTAGTAGACCTCCTGGCCGGTGTAGTCGCTGGTCCAGGGGGCCTGGTCGGTGAAGCGGGCCAGGGTCAGGTACAGCTCGTCGGGGCCGAAGGCGACCCCGTCCACGAAGTCGACCGGCTGGCCCCCGTGTTCGCGGTCGGCGCAGATCAGGGTGAGGGCGTCCATGGCCTCTGCGGCCTTGTGGAAGCGCAGGTGGCGCAGGTGCACGTACGGGGAGACCGGTTCGAGTTCGACGCGCAGGCGCAGGCTGTAGCCCAGGGTCCCGTAGGAGTTGGGGAAGCCGTGGAAGAGGTCGCCGTACTCGTTGTCCCTGGTGGCGGTGACGACGTCGCCGCCTCCGGTGAGGATCTCCATCTCCCGGACGGCCTCGTGCGGCAGGCCGTTGCGGAAGGAGGAGGACTCGATGCCCATGCCGGTGACGGCGCCGCCGAGGGTGATGGTGCGCAGTTGGGGGACGACCGTCGGCATGAGGCCGTGCGGCAGGGTGGCGGCGACGAGGTCCTCGTAGGTGGTCATGCCGCCGACGTCGGCGACGCGCTCGGCGGGGTCGACGGCGATGACGCCGGTGAAGGCGGACACGTCCAGGGCCGGCGCGCCGGTGGGCTCGCGGAACCGGAAGAGGTTGGAGGTGGGCTTGGCCAGGCGCACCGGCGCTCCCGGGGGCAGGGCCCGGTAGTCGCGGCGCAGTCTCTGGACCGCCGCTATGTGCTCGGCGAGCCCCGTCCGCGCGGAGGTGGCGCTGCCCGTGCCCTGCTGTCGAGGAGTCATCCCAGTTCCCGTTCCGGTGTCGGCGACACGCACTCGCGTGCCGGATCGGCCATGGCCGCCGGGCGGCTGGGACGGCCGATCCACTCAGTTCTACCTACCGGTAACGACCTTGTGCCACCCCATTTGTTCCGTGTCTTCCCCTCAGTTGCCCTGCCTGCGGTCGTGTCCGGGGCACGGCCGCCGCGGGCGGGTCCGGCCCCGCCGGGCGGTGTCCCGCCGGTGCGGTGCGGAGGTGGTCGTAGGATCGGGATTCGTGCGTATCGCTCTCGTTGACTCCGGTATCGGCATGCTCTCGACCGCGGCGGCCCTGCGTGTGGCGCGGCCGGACGCCGACCTGTTCCTGTCGATGGACCCGGACCACATGCCCTGGGGTCCGCGTACCCCGGAGGAGATCATCGCGCGCGCCCTGGCCGGGGCCCGGGCCGCCCGGGAGGCCGCCGGGGACGCGGCGCTGGACGCCGTGGTGGTGCCGTGCAACACCGCCTCGGTGCACGTGCTGGCCGAGCTGCGCGCCGAGTTCGAGCCGGGCGTGCCGGTGATCGGGACGGTGCCCGCCATCAAGCCCGCGGCGGCGGCCGGAGGGCCGATCGCGGTGTGGTCCACCGCCGCGACCACGCGCAGCGGCTACCAGCGCCAGCTCATCGAGACCTTCGCCCGCGGCGTGGAGGTGACGGCGGTGGCCTGCGCCGGGCTGGCCGAGGCGGTGGAGTCGGCCGACCCGCGGCTGATCGAGGACGCGGTGGCCTACGCCGCCGAGCTGACCCCCGGCGACGTGCACGGCGTGGTGCTCGGGTGCACGCACTACGACCTGGTGGGCGGACGGATCTCCGCGGCCCTGGGCGGGCGGGCGGAGCTGTTCACCGCGGCCGGGGCGGTGGCCGCGCAGGCCCTGCGCCGGATCGGTGAGGTGCCGGTGGGCGCCTCGCCGGGCCGGGTACGGGTGCTGGCCAGCGGTCGTCCCTCCCGGTTGCCCGCCGCCGCGCTGGCCTACCCCGCGGGGCGCTCCCTCGCGTCCGGGGTGGGCGCCGCGACCGTGTGAGGGCGCTCTCGCGCTGACGGGCCGGGCGCCGCGACCGTGTGGGGGCGCGCCCTGGCGCGGGCCGGGCCGCTCCCTACGCCGTGGCCTTGTACTTGCAGCGGGCCTGGGCCGTCGAACCTCGCTAGGACGCAGGTCAGGGCCCCTTGCGTCACACCGGCGACGGTTCCGGCCGGTCCACCCGCGGAGGTGCCCGCGACCCGCCCGTCAGGGATGGGGCGCCAGGGCCCCCTGCCCGGCGGCACCGACCCGCAAAGGACCGTCCAGCGCACCGGCGGCGAGGGTGCTCACGAGGGTGCGCACCCCGACGGTGTCGTTGTCGTGCAGGAGGGTCTCCAGCAGCGACAGCGCCGCGCGCTGGTCCCCCGGCTGCTCGCGCACGTGGCGCCACTGGGGTTCGGTCGCCGCGTCCGAGAGCATCAGGGTCCGGCCGACCTGGCCGAGCGCGGTCAGCAGCGGGGTGTCGTGCGGCATCCTCTCCAGGGCGGCGTTGACCTGTTCGGCCTGCTGCTCGGGGTCGACCTCCTCCACGGGCTGCGCCCGCAGGAAGTCCAGCACGCCCTCGGCCGGGGCCAGCGGCCGGACCGGGGGCATCGTCGCGATCATGGCGCGGACCTCGGCCAGGTCGCCCAGGATCTCCTCGGTGCGCGCCAGCTCCCCGATGAGCCGTTCCGCCCGCTGCGCGGAGCAGCTCGCCACCCAGCGGGCCCCGCGGACCGAGGCCAGGCGGGCGGCGGACAGGGCGAGCTCGGCGCCGCGGCGAGGCGCCCCCACCCGCTCGAAGTAGCGCGACCAGGTGGTCACCCGCACCCCCAGCCGCCAGTCGTTGCGCACCGCGCCCTGGCACACCAGGTTCTCCACCGCCTCCACCCAGGCGGGCCGCAGGCTCGGGTACGCCTCGGCCTCCTCCACGGTGGGCAGCGGGACGATGGCCTCCTGGGGCGGGCAGTGGCCCAGGCGGGCCAGCCAGGACAGCAGCCGCGCGCGCTCGAAGCGGATGCGTCGGTGCAGGGCGGCCCGGCGGGGGTTGGCCTCGTCCAGGACCAGCTCCGCCTCCATCCGGTCCAGCACCTCCAGGGCCTGGGCGTGCTCGTCCTGGTGGCGCAGGGCCCTGACGAGGGCGAACACCCCGTCGGCGCCGAGCATGGCCGGGCCGGTGGCGGTGTGCTCGTAGCGCCGCAGCTCGTTCTCGGCCCGGTCGGCCAGGTCCTCGTCGATGAGCAGGTTCACCCGGGCGAGGGTGAAGGCGGGCCAGGCGGGGGTGCGCTCCCAACCGGCCAGGCGCCGGGTGGAGAGCAGTTCTCGGCGCTGTTCGGTGGTGCCGCGGGCGTCGACGTTGGCGTGGCAGCGCACCAGGGTCTCCAGCAGGGACACCGGCAGCGGGCCGTGGGCCAGGGGCTCGGGCTCGTCGTCGGCCGCCGCGCTCACCTGGGCGAGCGCGCGCCCGCCCTCGGCCAGGGCTCCCACGCGCACGGCCAGGGGCCAGTGCGCCAGGAAGAACAGGGTCGGCGGGCCGAAGACGCCCGGGACCGCCGCCTCGGCCGCACCCGCCTCGGCGACCAGTCGGCGCGCGGTGCGCAGCGCCGAACGGGCCACGGCCTCCACGCGCACCGGGTCCCCGGCCTCGCTGAGCACGGGCAGACCCGCGACCGCCTCGGCCAGCTCCGCCTGCCCGGCCGCCCGGAGTCGTCGCGCGGTCTCCCCCGCCCACGTCCACATCGGCATGGTCTGCACCCCCTGTAAGCACCACGTGAGAACAGAACGTAGCAGCGCGGTGACAGGGCTGTCCGGAAAACGCGCAAAGCCGCGGAGCACGGGGATACGCGTCCTGTCGGGGCGGTTCCGGCCCGCTAGACTCGGGGGCCGTGGTGCCCGGCGGGGACCGTCGCAAGGTCCCGAGCATCCAGCCGTGCCGAGCCGCACCGAGTTGCACCAAGGGGACATGAGCGCCGATGGGATGGCGAGACCGTTTCGGACTCCGCAAGGCCAACCGCAAGGGCAAGGCCCGTTTCGACCGGGCAGCCGAGGATTCGGACATCAAGGCGCTGATCGAGTTCGCCAAGAGCCGGGTGGGGGTGGAGTTCTTCGTCGAGCCGGAGACCTTCGCCACGCAGACCACGGCGGTCGCGGTCGCGACGAACGGCGAGTGGATCCGCCGACGGTGCGGCTCGCCCGACGTGATCCGCAAGGTGGCCAGGAACCTGGCGGCCCCGGCCTACGACGTGCAGGTCGTCGGCTACCCGCAGCGGATGCGCGACTGGAGCGCACGCAACAAGCGCGGCCTGTCACTGGACGAGTGAGGGCGCCCGGGCGTACTGGGCGAGCGTAAGACTCGCCACACCGACACGCCGTTGGGGACGGTCCGAAACCCGCGACCGGGTCATTTTGGGCATTGATGACGAGTCCTTGCCTCGACTTCCTCGCCGAACGGGTTCCCTAACGGGCTTCATCCGTCGCATACTCGCCTCGGAGGGGGGACTCTGATGAAGCAGGATCTCACGGCCCTGTGCTGCGACTGCGGCACGATTCGCGAGGTGAGCGACTACCAGAGTGTGGGCGAGGCGCAGTCCGCCTACGGGCTGGCCCGCTGCGTCGTCTGGCGCAAGTGCCGCACCTGCGGCTACCGCACCTACCACGCCTACATGCGCGCCGACGAGGACCGCGACGAGCTGGAGGACGCCCTGCGGCTGGACGGCGCCCTGGCGGCCGAGGCCCTCGACGAGGAGGTGGAGCAGCTGCGGCTGTGCGGGGTCGATGTCGGGCACGCCCCCGTCCCGGCCATCTGGGACGGCCAGTCCGTGGGCATGGTGACCCAGCGGCTGACCGACCGCGCCTACTCGATCGTGCTGGACCCCGAGGCGTCCGTGGTCTCCCGGCTCAAGCTCATCGACATGATGTGGAACGAACTCCTGGTGGGCGAGCACGACGACCGCTGGTTCATCCAGGAGGCGGAGGACGACGGGTCCCCCGCGTACGCGGTCCGGCTGTTCGGCTACCGCACCCGCGGCTGAGGCCGGACCGCGCCCCTGGAGCGCGCTTGCGCGACGCGGACCCTGGAAGGAGGGCGCGGTCGCGGCGCTACCCGGCGGCGGGTTCGGGCTGGCCCGCCAGGCGGCGCAGCGCCGATCTGGCCACCGCCGGATCGGTGGTCCCCCAGTAGGGCGGCAGGGAGGCGCGCAGGAAGCCGCCGTAGCGGGCCGTGGCCAGGCGCGGGTCCAGGACGGCGATGACCCCCCGGTCCTCGGTGGAGCGCAGCAGGCGCCCGGTGCCCTGGGCGAGCAGCAGGGCGGCGTGGGTGGCGGCCACCGACAGGAAGCCGTTGCCCCCGTGCGCGGCGACCGCGCGCTGACGCGCGGAGGCCAGCGGGTCGTCGGGCCGGGGGAAGGGGATGCGGTCCACGACCACCAGGGACAGCGAGGGCCCGGGCACGTCCACGCCCTGCCACAGCGACAGGGTGCCGAACAGGCAGGACCGCTCGTCCTCGGCGAAGCGGCGCACCAGCTGCCCGGTGGAGTCCTCCCCCTGGCACAGGATCGGCTGGTCCAGGCGCTCGCGGAGCTCCTCGGCGGCCTGCTGGGCGGCGCGCATGGAGGAGAACAGACCCAGCGCACGGCCGTCGGCGGCCTCGATGAGCTCGCTGATCTCGTCCAGGTAGGCGGGCGCGAGGCCGTCACGGCCGGGCGGCGGCAGGTGGGTGGCCACGTAGAGGATGCCCCGGCGGGCGTGCTCGAAGGGCGAGCCGACGTCCAGCGCGCGCCAGCGGGGCTCCCCCGCCGCGCGGTGCGGGCCGTCCTCGTCGTCGTCGGAGCCGCCGTCGGGGCCGTCCGCGGCCCGGGTCGCCGCAGGACCGGCCTCGTCCCGGGGTTCGGCCGGCTCCGGAGCGCGGCCCGCGGCGGCGCGTTCGGCGGCCTCCTGGGCCACCTCGCGGCCCAGCCCCCACTGGTTGGCCAGCGAGGTGAAGGAGCCGCCCAGGGTGAGGGTGGCGGAGGTCAGGACCACGGTGCGGTCGCCGAAGAGCTTCTCGCGCAGCAGTCCGCCGACGCCGAGGGGGGCGACGTGGAGCGCGGGTTGGCGGCCGGGGGCCTTGGTCAGCCAGACGACCTCGGTGCGGTCGCGCAGGGCGGGTTCGAAGGACTCCAGGACGCGCACGGCGGTGTCGTGCACCTCGCCGAGCGCGGCCAGGGCCAGGCGTCGGTCGCTGGCGCCGTCCGGGTCCAGCTCCCCGGGTGAGGGGCCGATGGCGGTGACGCAGGCCGAGGCGGCGTCGCGGGTGGCGGCGACCGCGTTGGCCAGGGCGTCGTCGATGTGGTCCAGGCGCCCGTCGGGCGACTCGGTGAACATCAGGGCGAGGCCGTCGGCGCACTCGGTCAGGCGTTCGCTGACCCCGGGTTCGATGAGGCGGGCGGCCCGCTTGGCCGCGGCGTTGACGGTGCGCTCGCCCAGGACGCCGGTGGCCACGGAGGTGGCGCGGTCGACGAGTTCGTGCGCCTCGTCGATCATGATCGTGTTGTGCTCGGGCAGGATGTGGTAGCCCTGCGACATGTCGATGGAGAGCATGGCGTGGTTGGTGACCACCACGTCCACGCCCTGGGTGGCCTCGCGGGCGAACTCGGCGAAGCACTCCTGGCCGAAGGGGCAGATGCGGGCGCCCATGCACTCGTTGGCGGCCACCGACACCTGGCGCCAGGCCAGGTCGCTGACGCCGGGGACGAGTTCGTCGCGGTCGCCGGTGACGGTGTCCTCGGCCCACTCGTGCAGGCGGGCCACCTGGCGGCCCAGCGAGGAGAGCTGGCGCGGGTCGAACAGCTCGGTGTCCTCGGCCTCCTCATCCGCGGTCTGGAGCCGGTTGCGGCACAGGTAGTTGCGGCGGCCCTTGAGCACGGCGAACGTGGGCTCGCGGGGCAGCATCGGCGTGAGGGCCTTGGCCAGGCGCGGCAGGTCGCGCTCGATGAGCTGGTTCTGCAGGGCGATGGTGGCGGTGGAGACCACCACGGTGCTCTCCCTGGCCATCGCGTGTCTGATCGCGGGCACCAGGTAGGCCAGGGACTTTCCGGTGCCGGTACCGGCCTGGACCACCAGGTGTTCGCGCTTGTCGACCGCTTCGGCCACGGCACCGGCCATCGTCGCCTGGCCCTCGCGGCGGCTGCCGCCCAGGGCGGCGACGGCCGCGTCGAGCAGGGTGGGAACGTCGGGGAGATCTGCCACGGATCGACAGTACCGGCCGCGAGGGACAGGACGGGCGTTGTCCACAGGCCGGATCGGCCGGGGCCCGCGCGGGTCCCGGCCGGTCCTCCCCGGAGGCTCTCAGGCCATCGTGGCCAGCAGTTCGTCCAGAACGCCCATGGACTGCTTCAGGCCGTACTCCATGCCGGACTCGAGCATGGCGTCGCGGTCGTCGATGCTCTGGAACACCGTGGTCGACGTGTAGAGGGTGCGGCCGTCCCTCTCCTCCAGGGCGGTGGTCTCCAGGCACACGTGCCCGGGCATGCCCTCGAACTCGAAGGTCTGCACGAAGCGCTCGGGTGCGACGACGTCGTGGACCACGCCGTGGAAGGCGTACTCCTGGCCGTCGGGGGCGTGCTCGACGAACCTCCACGATCCGCCCGGGCGCAGGTCCGCACGGTCGATGACGGTCTCGTTCTCCTTGAGCCCCCACCACCGGACGAGGTACTCGGGATCGGTCATGGCCCTGAACACCACGTCGCGGGGCGCGTCGAAGCTGCGCGTGACGACGACGTCGTGCTGTCCGGGCTCGGCGATCACCGTGAGGTCGCTCATGACTGCTCTCCTGTGTTCTGTGTCTGCTGGATGCGGCGGATCTCCGCGTCGAGCCGGTCGAAGCGGTCCTCCCACTGGCGGTGGTGGCGCTCGATCCACCCCGTCGCCTCCTCCAGGGGGGCGGTCTCCAGTCGGCAGGGGCGCCACTGCGCGTCGCGGCCCCGGCTGACCAGTCCCGCCCGCTCCAGCACCTTCAGGTGCCGGGAGACCGCCTGGAGGCTGATGGGAAACGGCTCCGCCAGCTCGTTGACGGTGGCCTCACCCTCGGCGAGCCTCGCCAGCAGCGCCCGACGGGTCGGGTCGGCCAGTGCCGCGAACGTGAGACTCAACGGGTCGGTCGCCATCTGCGTATTCAACTTTCCTGTTAATCAACCGTTGTGTTGATTATGGCCCGCGTCACGCCCCGAGTCAAGAGCGGGACGAGGGGAATCGCTTCGAGCCTCGAAGTGATAACCTCAAATACTTCGACTCTCGAAACGAAAGGAGGCGGACCATGCCCCCGTGGGATCCCCGCCGACTGCCCCGGCAGCCGGGCAGGACGATGGCCGTGACCGGGGCGACCTCCGGGATCGGCTACTTCGTCGCCGAGCAGCTCGCCGCCACCGGGGCGCACGTCGTGCTCCTGGGGCGCCGGGCCGATCGCCTGGAGGCGGCGATGCGGTCGATCGGCGCGCTGGTCCCCGAGGCGGACCTGTCGGCCGTCACGCTCGACCTGGCTGACCTGGACTCGGTCTCCCGGGCCGCACGAGCCCTCGGCGGCCGGGGAGGGCTCGACGTGCTGGTGGCGAACGCGGGCCTCATCTCCGCCGGGCCCCTGCGCCGGACCACGGCCCAGGGCCTGGAACTGACCGTGGGGACCAACCATCTGGGACACTTCGCGCTCATCGCGCGAACCCTGCCCTCGCTCCTGTCGACGCCGGGCAGCCGTGTGGTGTCCCTCGGCAGCTACGTCACCCGCAGGGGCGCGTTCGACCTCGACGACCTCATGAGCGAGGACGGCTACAGCGGGCGCGGAGCCTACGTCCGCTCCAAGCACGCGACCGAGGTCCTCGGCTTCGAACTGGACCGCCGTCTGCGCGCGGCCGGGGCCGGTACCGCTTCGCTCGTCGCGCACCCGGGGGCCGCCCTCGACCAGCTGTCGCCCCGCCGCGCGGGGGTCAACGAGCCCTCCGGGGCGGCTCGCGCGCTGTACTCGCTCGCCTCCGCGTTCGTCCAGGGAAAGCACCGGGGCGCCTGGCCGGTCGTCCGCGCGGCGCTCGACCCCGAGGGCGTCGGCGGAGGGTACTACGGACCCTCACGCCTGGTGGTCGGCGGGCCGGAACCCGTGCGGCCCCCTGCCACGAGCACGGACCCCGGGACCGGCGCCCGCCTGTGGGCCCTCTCCGAGGAGCTCACCGGCACGCAGTTCAGGATTCCCGCCGGGTAAGGCCCCCGGTCACCGCGACCCCCGACCACAGCCCCCGAGGCGAAGCCCCACCGGTCACCGCGACCCCCGACCACAGCCCCGAGGCGAAGCCCCACGTTGCAAGGGACCGCCCCACCCACCCCGCCGATCACCGCGACCCCGACCACAGGGGGGTACC
>ANAW01000117.1:0-43813 GCA_000340945.1 Nocardiopsis synnemataformans DSM 44143
CTGCTGCCCCCCGCCCTCCAGGGCGGCGGGGAGACCGTCGCCCCCCAGCCCACGGACGCCGAGGCGCCGCCCGCGCCCGAGGAGACCACCGAGACCAGCGAGCCCGTCTCCCCCGGGACCGTCGACGTGTTCTCCCTGGAGGTGGGCGACTGCTTCATCGAGTCCGAGATGGAGAGCGCGCTGTTCAGTGAGGGGATCAGCGAGGTCCCGCTGGTGGACTGCTCCCAGGAGCACGACTCGGAGTTCTTCTACTCCCACCAGATGACCGACGCCGAGTACCCCGGCGACTCGACGGTCCAGACCGAGGCCGACGAGATCTGCACCGGCCAGAACTTCACCGACTTCATCGGCGTCGACTACCTCGACTCGGAGATCTACGCCTACTACCTCACCCCGACCCAGGACAGCTGGGACCAGGCCAACGACCGCGAGATCATCTGCTACGCGACCACCGCCAACATCGGCGAGATGGTCACCGGCACCCTCGAGGGCGCCAACCGCTGAGCGCCGGGGACCGCGGGATCCCGTCCGGATCCGGCTCTCTCCCGTCGTCCCCACCGGTAGGCGACCCGCGGTGTGCGGAGCACCCCGAGAACCCGATTCGTCCGGTCCTGGGATGAAACCTCCTCCGCGGCCGCGGTGAGAACGGCCCGCCCCACCCCTCGCGGGGTGGCGCGGGCCGCCGTCGTCTCCGGGGTCAGATCCCCAGGCCGCTCGGGCCGGTCCGGTTGCGCAGCGCCACGAGGTCCTCGGCCTCCACCTCGACCTCCCCGTCGACCTCCGCCGGGGGCAGGCCCTGGCAGGTGAGGTCCTCGGGCTGGGCCCCGCCCACCAGGTAGGCGTCCACCGCCTCGGTCACGCAGTCCAGGCCGCCGGGGAAGTAGAAGCCGTGCCCGCCGTCACCGGCGACGGTGATCAGGGAGCTGTCCAGCCGGTCGGCCATGGCCGGGCCGCCCTCGTAGGCCGTGTTGGCGTCGAACTCACCGGCGATGACCAGTGCCTCGGGGTAACCCTCCCGTTCCAGCTCGACCGGGGGCTCGGGCCGGTCGAGACCGCTGAAGGTGCACGGCTGGGGAACCGCCCAGTAGGCGCCGCTGCCGTACGGGTGCTCCTCCCGGTACTCCCGGGCGTCCGCGTGGTATGTGCTGACCCTGTCCGGCCACTCGGCCTCGCACAGCACCGCCGTCTGCAGGTCCATGGTGGCCGTGCCGTACTCCTCCTCGGCGAGAGCGCTGGCCTGGGCGGCGAGGGGCTGGGGCAGGGGCTCGCCGTGCACGATGTACCCCAGGTACTCCGAGACCACGTCCCACTGGTCGCGGAAGCGTGAGTTCATGCCCACGTCCATGTGGAACAGGTGGTTGTCGTAGAACGCGCCGGGGGCGACCTCGAGCGGGTCCTCCCGCAGCCGCTCGGCGGTCGCCTCGAAGGTCGCGTAGACCTCCTCCTGGGTCGAACCGAAGCCGAAGACGTCGTCGTACCCCGCCACCCATGCCGTGTAGCGGTCCATGTTCTCGCTGTAGGCCGGTGCCTGCATCATGAAGACGTCGCGCCAGATGCCGTCGGGGTGCACCGACGAGTCCAGCACGCTGCGGTCCAGCCGCTCGGGGAACAGGCTCCCGTAGACCGCGCCCAGATAGGTGCCGTAGGAGTAGCCCAGGTAGTTGACCTGCTCCTCACCCAGGGCGGCCCGGATGACGTCCATGTCGCGTGCGGTGTTGGCGGTGGTCATGTACGGGCGGACGTCGCCCTCGGCCTGCTCACAGGCGCGCTGGTACCGGATCGCCGACCGGGTGGCCTCCGAGATCTCCTCGTCCGTCGGACTCGTGTACAGGGGCGGCGGTTCCGAGTCGCAGTCCAGCCTGGGCGAGGAGCCGCCGCTGCCGCGGGGGTCCATGCCGATGACGTCGTACACCTCGGTGACCCGCATGCCGCCGACGAGTCCGGTGCCCGTCTGCGGGTCCAGCGGCAGGGGCATGCTGCGCCCGTGCCCGCCCGGCCCTCCGGGGTTGGTGAGCAGGATGCCGCGCCGCTGTCCGGGGTCGGTGGCGCGGGCCCGGCTGATGGCCACGGTGGCGCGCTCGCCCCCGGGGTCGGAGTAGTCGAGCGGGACCACGACATCGGCGCACTCCAGTCCCTGGAGCACCTCCTCCGTGCAGGGCGCCCACGTCAGTTCCTGGTCGTGGAACGCGGCGAGCGCGGTGTCGTCGGCGGTGGGGGTCAGGGGATCGGCCGCTGCGGGGGAGGCCGCGGCGAGGGATGCGGCCAGGGCCGTCACGAGGACGGTCGAGGCCAGGGTGGTCGCGCGTGCTGTGCGCACGGGGGTCGCCTCCGCGTTCTCGGTCGGTTCGGGGGAACCGGATCGTGTGCTTTGGAGACGTAACCGTACGAACCGCCCGAGTGATGACAACACCCACAAATGTCATAAGTGTGCGCGTGTGGCCGGGTTCGGCCAATCGGCGAGGCAGCCATATGTGACGGTTTATCGATTTTTGTTCGTTTTGTGATGCCGATCGTGTCGCGCGCAAGACGCCGTTTGGTCACGAAGGTGGTCTGGACCACATCGGGCGGGTTACCGTGAACCCTCTATTAGGAAACTTTCCTAATAAAAACGGAGTCCCTGCGCCCCCCGAAGGAGCCCCGTGGCCACCGAAACCGCGGCCTCACCACCGCCGTCACCGCCGCCGCGCGCCGGAAGCGGTGCGTCGGCCCGCGCCGACGCGCCCGCCCCCCTGCCGCTGCGGCTCTGGCGCCACCACGCCGTCGTCAAGGTCCGCAAGGCCGTCGTCGTGGTGTTCGTCGTCGCCAACGTGACCTTCTTCCTCGGCCGCGCCATGCCCGGCGACCCGATCGACGTGATGGCCGGGCGCCTCACACAGGGCGGCATGTCGATGGAGGAGGCCCGGGTCATCGCCATGAACTCGCTGGCCTACGACCCCGACGCCCCCCTGTACCAGCAGTGGTGGGACTTCCTGGTCGGCCTGGTCACCCTCGACCTGGGCATGACCATCAACCGGCCGGGCCAGAGCGTCATGGAGGCCATCGGCGCCTACCTGCCCTGGACCCTGTTCAGCATCGGCGTCGGCACCGTCATCGCCGTCGTCCTCGGCCTGGCCCTGGGCATGGTGATGGCCTACTGGCGCAACCGCTTCCTGGACCACGTGCTCAGCGTCCTCGCCTCGGTCCTGGGCGCCGTCCCCAACTACCTCATCGCGATGGCCCTGGTCTTCGGCGGCGGCATGTACCTGGGGTGGTTCGACCCCATCGACCTGCGCGGCACGATCAGCCCCGGCGTCCAGCCGGGGTTCAACGCGGAGTTCCTCGGCGACGCCCTCTACCACGCGGCCCTGCCGATCATCACCTACGTGCTCGCCATCATCGGGACCTGGATGCTCATCATGAAGGCCTCCACCACGGAGGTGCTCGGCGAGGACTACGTGACCGTCGCACGCGCCCGCGGGCTGCGCGACCAGCGCATCGCCGTCTCCTACGTCGGGCGCAACGCGGTCCTGCCGCTGGTCGCCCAGATCGCCATCTCCTTCGGCACCCTCGTCGGCGGCGCGATCTTCGTCGAACAGGTCCTGGTCTACAAGGGCGTCGGCGGCCTGCTCCTGGACGCCGTCAACTACCGCGACTACCCCCTCCTCCAGGGGCTGCTCATCATCATCACGTCCTGCGTGGTGGTCGCCAACCTCGTCGCCGACCTGCTCTACAGCCGCCTCGACCCGCGTATCCGCACTTAGGGCGCGCTCCGTGGACACACGCCCTGAGGAGCCATCCACATGACCATCACCACCACCGCAGCCCCCGGGGTCTGGGGGACGATCTGGCAGGGCCTCACCCGCAGCACCAGCGGGTTCGTCGGCCTCTGCCTGGTCCTCAGCGTCCTGCTCTTCTCCTTCGTCGGGCCGTTGCTCATCGACCACCACAACCCCACGGACGTCACCGCGATCTGGGGCCCGATCACCTCCGAGCACTGGCTCGGCACCAACCACCAGGGCAAGGACACCTTCACCCAGCTCGTGCTGGGCGGACGCGAACCCATCTGGGTCGGCTTCGTCGCCGCCGTGATCACGGTGGCCATCGCTGTCGTCCTCGGCGGCGTCGCCGGGTACGTGCGCGGACGGATCGACCACTTCCTGCTCCAGCTCACCGACATCACGATGACCATCCCGTTCATCGTCCTGATGCTGGTCATCGCGTCCTTCTACCGCACCGCCTCGCCCCTGGTGGTCTCCTTCATCATCGGCCTGGTCACCTGGCCCTACCTCATGCGCTCCATCCGCGCCCAGGTGCTCACCCTCAGGGAGCGCGAGTTCGTCGAGGCCGCCCGGCTCCAGGACCTGGGCACCGCGCGCATCCTCTTCGTCGAGGTGCTGCCCAACATGGCGGGCTACATCTTCGTCAACTTCATCATCGCCGTCACCAACGCGATCTACGCGGTGGTCGGCATGTACCTGCTCGGCCTGCTGCCCAGCACCGCCGACAACTGGGGCCTGATGATCCAGCAGGCCTGGAACAACAACGCCTTCCTGCTGCCCCAGGCCGCGCCCTTCCTCATCGCGCCGATGGTGATGATCATGCTCTTCCAGATCGGGCTGGTCACCATGACCCGGTCCCTGGAACAGGCCCTCAACCCACGACTCCGGGACAGGTGAGCCATCGTGACCGACCACACCGCCGCCCCGCCGTCCGCCGAGGGGCCCCTGCTCTCCGTCCGCGGCGTCGACGTGGCCTACCGCACCGGCCGCAGGAGACAGGTCACCGCGGTCCGCGACGTCTCCTTCGACCTCCACCCCGGCCAGTCCATGGCCCTGGTGGGGGAGTCCGGCTGCGGCAAGACCACCCTCGGCCTGGGCCTGCTCCGGCTGCTCCCGCGCACCGGCGTCCTCTCCGCGGGCGAGGTCCTCTTCCGACGCAAGGACGGCCGCCTCGTCGACGTGCGCACCCTCGCCCGCGAGGACCTGCGCCGTTTCCGCTGGAACGAGGCGGCCATGGTCTTCCAGGGCGCCATGAACGCCTTCAACCCCGTGCTGCGGGTGCGCGACCACTTCCTCGACACCTTCCGCGCCCACGACCGGGGCCGCCGCCCGCGCGCCGAGGTCCTCGAACGCTCCGCCGAGCTGCTGCGGACGGTCCGGCTCGACCCCGCCCGGGTGCTGGACAGCTTCCCCCACGAACTCTCCGGCGGCATGCGCCAGCGCACCCTCATCGCGCTCGCCCTGGCCCTGGAGCCGCAACTGCTCATCCTGGACGAGCCCACCACCGCCCTGGACATCCTCACCCAGCGCTCCATCGTGGAACGCCTCGCGGAGCTGCGCGAGGAACTGCGCTTCGCGATGGTCTTCATCACCCACGACCTGGGGCTGGCCGCCGAACTCGCCGACCGCGTCGGCACCATGTACGCGGGCCGGATGATCGAGACCGGCACCACCCGCGACATCTTCCACCGGGCCCGGCACCCCTACACCTCGGCGCTGATCAACTCGGTGCCCCCGGTCACCGGCGACCTCAGGATTCCCGAGTCGCTGCCCGGGGGCCCGCCCAGCCTCTCCGCGCTGCCGCCCGGATGCTCCTTCGCGCCGCGCTGCAAGCACGCCGTCGAGCGGTGCGCGTCCACCCGCCCCGTGCTCGACGTGCTCACGCACCGCCCCGACGGGCTGAGCCACGCCGCCGCCTGCCTGCGTTCGAACGAACTCTCCACCGAGGGGGCCACCCGTGATTGACCGGACCGTCCCAGCAGACCCGCGGCCCGAGCCCGGCGCCGTGCCCGCCCGCGACACCGGGGACGCCGCGCCGGTGCTCAGCCTGCGCGGCGTGCACCAGGTCTTCCCGACCCCGCGCGGCGACGTGCCCGCCGTCGCGGGGGTCGACCTGGACGTGCGCCCCGGACGGGTGCTGTGCCTGGTCGGGGAGTCCGGCTGCGGCAAGACCACCAGCGCCCGCATGGCCGCGGGACTGGCCGACCCCGTCCGGGGCTCCGTGCTCTTCCGGGGCAGGGACGTCGCCGCGATGGACCGGCGCGAACGGGGCCGCTTCCGCCGCTCGGTCCAGTTCATCCACCAGGACCCCTACGCCTCGCTCAACCCCGTGCGCACCGTCTACTCGACCGTCTCGGCCGGACTGCGCCGCCACGGGCTGGTCAAGGACAGGCACGAGGCCCGCCGGGCCACCGTCGAGCTCCTGGAGAGGGTCGACCTCACCCCGGCCGAGGAACACCTCGACAAGTACCCGCACCAGCTTTCCGGCGGCCAGCGCCAGCGCGTGGCCGTGGCCCGCGCCCTGGCGATGGACCCCGAGGTGATCATCGCCGACGAGTCCACCTCGATGCTGGACGTGTCCATCCGGGTCAGCCTGCTCAACACCCTCGGCGGACTGCGCGACGACCTCGGCGTGGGCTTCCTCTTCATCACGCACGACCTGGCCGTGGCCAAGTACTTCGCGTGGGAGGGCGAGATCGCCGTCATGTACCTGGGCCGGGTCGTCGAGCACGGCCCCACCCCGCGCGTGGTCAACGACCCCCAGCACCCCTACACGAAGGCGCTCATCGACGCCGTCTGCGAGCCGGACCCCGACCTGGCGCACAACCGGGAACGGATCAGGCTGCGCAGCTCCGACATCCCCGACCTGACCGACCTGCCGCCGGGATGCGACTTCCACCCGCGCTGCCCCCTCTACGAGGAGGGCGACTGCGACACCGTCCGGCCGCCGCTGGTGCCGGGCCGGGACCGGCTGCTCGCCTGCCACGTCGTCAACAGGGTGTGAGGCCGTGCTCCTCGTCGTCGGCCGTTTCGGACTCCTCGTCGGAGCCTTCCTCACCCTGACCAGCGCACTCACGGCCGTTCTCACACCCCCCGGCACAGCCGAGTCCGTCATCAGCGCCCTCACCGTCGTGATCGGCCTGGTCGTGCTCTCCCTCGGTCTGCTCGCCGTCCTACTGGAAAGGAAGCACCATTGACCCCTCCCACCCCCCACCCCCTGATGAGTGACCTGTCCCGCAGGCGCCTGCTCCGGGCGATCGGCTTCGGCGCGGCGGGCGCCGCCGGTGCCNGGGAGGCGACACGGCGTCGGGCGGCGCCGCGCAGTTCACCGGCGTCTTCGACTTCGACCTGACCGCCCAGACGCGCAACGTCGCCGTGGAGGACGGCGCGCTGCTGATGAACTCCGTGTACGCCGACCTCTTCCTGCCCGCGGGCGCGTTCTACAACTGGGAGACCCACGAGTGGGACTACCTGCTCCTGGAGAACAGCGCCTGGGAGGGCGACGACCTCGTCGTGACCCTGCGCCCGGGCCTGAAGTGGAGCGACGGCACCGACCTGACCGCCGAGGACCTGCACCAGAACTACGCCATCCGGGTCCTGGAGGCGCCCGCCTGGTCGGTGGGCTTCCCGCAGATCACCGAGCTGGAGCAGCTGGACGACCTCAGCGTCCGCGCGCGCTTCGACAACCCCTTCCCGGGGATCGAGCTCCAGGTCGTCAAGCACCGGATCTTCTCCAAGTCGACCTACGGCGACTTCGGGGAGCGCGCGATCGCGATGGTGGCCGACGGCGTCCGCCAGGGCGACGACGAGCACACCGAGTTCAACGCCGAGTTCATCGAGTTCAACCCCCAGGACATCGTCACCAGCGGCCCCTACACCTTCGACCGGGCCCAGATGTCGGACGCGCGCATCACCCTGGTGCGCGAGAGCACCGGGTACCAGGGGGAGGAGGTCGCCTTCGAGGAGGTGGTCGTCCACAAGGGCGACAACCGCCAGGCCTCCCTGCTCATCCAGCAGGGCGAGGTCGACTACTCGACCCTGGCCACCTCCGCCGCCGACCAGCAGGCCTTCCGCGGTGTCGAGGGGTTCCGGTGGATCGAGCACCCCGGCTACGACGGCTGCGGGCTGATGTTCAACTACGCGGCCAAGCCCGAGCTCAAGGACGTGCGGGTGCGCAAGGCGCTCAAGCACCTGCTCGACAGCGACCAGATCGGCCAGGTGGCGCGGGGCGAGGCCTACGACCGGGTGCGGTACTACTCCGGGCTGGTCGACCTCCAGACCGAGCAGATCTTCACCGCCGAGGAGCTGGCGGAGTTCGCCGTCTACGACCAGGACCTGGACCGGGCCACCGAGCTGCTGGAGGAGGCGGGCTGGACCAAGGAGGACGGTGTCTGGCACACCTCGGAGGGCGAGGAGGCCAGCTACGAGATCATCGGCGTCGCGGGCTGGGGCGACTTCGAGCTGACCGCCACCCAGGTGGAGGAGGCCTGGAACGCCTTCGGGATCAAGACGACCGCGCGCAACGTGCCCGCGGACAACCCCTGGGGCATCTGGGCCGCCGGTGACTTCGAGGTGGCCGTGCGCCACTGGGGCAACCCGGAGATCCCGCAGTACTGGGGCGCCTTCCAGATGAACTTCCTGGTGGAGAACGCCCGTACCGGCGAGAACCCGGGACAGGACTTCGACCTGAAGGTGGACAGCCCCAGCCAGGGGGAGGTGGACCTGGAGGCGCTGGTCGAGGCCGCCAAGACCGCGCAGACCGAGGAGGAGCAGACCGAGGCCCTCAAGACGATGGCGATCGTCTTCAACGAGCTGCTGCCGCGCATCCCGATCTGGACCTACAAGTACCTGGCCCCGGCCCTGGAGGGCGTGCGGGTGGAGTCCTTCCCCGAGGACCACCCCGCCGCCCAGAACCAGATCTACCGGGACAACCACATCATCCTGTCGCTGATGCAGGGCGGCCTGGAGGCGGCCGGGTAGGACGCGGGACGGGCCCGGGGGACCGGGCCGCACTCGGGGGCGGGGCCGCGCGGCCCCGCCCCCGCTGTGCGCACTCTCTCTTTTTTGTCGGAATGCTGGCCCTTGATGTGCATTCGTGGTGGGGGAAGGTAGTCTCCTGTACGTCGGGAGGACGGTGTCCGAACACCGCCCGTTTCCGGCGCCAACGCCTTCGGAAGGGCCACCCCGGCATCCTCTCCGAAGGCGCGGAGAACCTTTCGGCGCTCCGCGTTCCTCGGTCGTGTCGCGTGCCCTCGTCGGTCCGGACGGCCCGTGAAGCGTCGCACTCCTCGTCCGGAGCCTTTTTCGGAGCAATTCCGGGAACGGCGCGGAAGGGGGGAAGAGGAATCGACAGGAGAGCCATGACCCCAGCTCCCCGCGGACCCGCGCCCCCGGGCCGTCCGTGTGCCGCCTCCCCTTGCCTCGTACCGGCGCGGTGCCGCGGGACCGTCGGCGGACGCGGGTTCCCTGTGACGGGGATCCCCGCCGGCGCGGCATGCGGGGCGGTCCCGTTCGGCGACCGGTCGCAGGCCCGCGCGTCCGTGCTGTTCAGCGCGGGTACGCGCCGTTTCGGACCGCGGGTCCGCCGGTGCGGCGGACCGGTTGCTGACACCTGTCCGGAAACAGACATGGGTCCATAAATCTCACAAAAACATCTGGGGTCACAGCACCTTCGGGGCAGTGTTTGTGCACGTCAGAGGTGTTGTCCCGCGTGCTTTTGCGATCCTTCCACGATTCGTCTGCCAAGGCTGTCGACCTTTGTTAGTCTGGCGAACCGAACGACGGTTCTCGGTGGAAGTACAGGAATTGTGCGGGGCATGGATACTTGTCTCCGGATGGGGTGTCGCACCCGTCTGGTCCCCGTTCACTCGGGGGGCCCCGGCCGAGGCCTTCTTCCGGCGCACGGGGCACCCGGCTGCCACGGGGACCCCGCGCGGGATCCCGGGGCGGCCACCTCCCCGGGCAGGGCGGTGGAGCGGCGCCGCCGCTGATCCGCCCCCACCGACGCGAGGAGACGAGATTGTGGCAGAGGCGCCGCCGCCGCGAGACAGCCCCGCTCCGCACCCGCGCGGGGGCGGGCCGATGACGTCAGCGGAGGACGGGCAAGGAGCCAGGCGGGAGGGACGGTTCCGACGGGCCATCTCCCGTATGGTCAGAGCCCAGGAACCCCCCTCACCGGAGACCCAGCAAGGAAATCCCGTGCATCATCCCGTGCATCCGCACTCGCAGAACTCCGGCCGCACGTCGGGCCGGGAAGGCGTCCAGCCCACGGCCGGGTCCGCTCCCGAGTCGGGCGCGACGGAGCGCGGCGACGCCGCGCCCCCCGCGACCGGCCCCTTCTCCGGCTCCGCCGAGAACGGGTACCGGCCCTCCTCCAGGACCAGCGTCCCCAACCCCTACACCACGCGGCGGGTGAACGTCGACGACGTGGACACCGGGGCCACCCCGGTCAACCAGTGGCGCGGCGTGGGCCTGGACGAGCCCGAACCGCGTACCCCACCCATCACCGCCACCACGGACACCATGACTGACACCTCCTCATCGACAGAGCGCGCGGAGCGGCCCCAGGCCCCCGCGGCGCAGACGCAGGCGGCCCCCGCGGACACCACGCCGCAGCCGGCCCCGCGGCCCGAGCAGGCGGGGCAGCAGTGGGCCGAGGCGCCGCACGGCCAGACGCGGCAGCCCGAGGAGCAGGGCCGCTCCTCCCGACCCGAGCAGCCGGACTCCCGGCGGCAGGAACCGCCGCGGGCCGCCGACGACCACCGCCAGCCGGAACAGCCGCGGGCCGCCGCGCCCCAGGCCTCCGACGACCACCGCCGGAGCGAGCCGCCGCAGGCCGCCGCGCCTCCGGCCGCCGAGGGCTACCAGCAGCCTCCCCAGGGGTGGGCCGCTCCCGCGCCCCAGCCCTACCAGGTACCGGGGGAGCGACCCGCGCCCCCGCAGGTGCAGGGCCAGCACGGGTACGCCCAGCAGCCGGGCCCCGGCCCGGTCGGCCACGACCCCTACGCGGCCCCCGCCCCCTACCAGGCGGCCCCCGGCCCGCAGTACGGCGCCTACCACCCCGCCGGGCAGGAGCCCCACCACCCCTACCCGCCCCACCCGCAGGCCGCCCCGGCGCACTACCCCGCCGCGCCCCCGCAGCACGGCGGCTACGCGCCCCAGCCGCAGGGCCAGCACCCCTACCCCCCGCAGCCCGCGCACTACCCGGCGCAGTACCCGCCCCAGCCGCTGGTCACCTACCAGAACGCCTACCCGGCGCCCTTCCAGCCCCCCGGCTACGTCATGCACGGTCAGCCGATGTTCTATCCGGGGCAGTACAACCCCTACGGCCAGCCGGTCCAGCACATCATCGTGCTCACCGCCGGACAGCAGCCGCAGGTGATCAGCGCCGAGTCGGCCAGCACGCTCTTCGCCGAGCACGCCGAGACCCGGACCGAGCCCGCCGAGCGCGAGGACCGGGCCCTGACCCGCGCGGGGACCGACACCGACGCGGGCAAGGAGCAGCCGGAGCGGGAACAGGAGCCGCAAGCCCCGGCCGAGCCCGCCGAGGCCGCCGCCCCCGAGGCGCCCGCCGAGACGCTCACCGAGCGCAGGGCCGCCCTCATGGACGCGATCGCCCCCGTCGACCCGGCCTCCTCCGCGCCGTCCGACGGCCGCGGCAGCCTTCTCAACGAGGCGCTGGCGGGTCTGGCCATGCGCGACCTGTCGCTCGTGGACGCCCTGTTGGAGATGGTCGAGGAACTGGAGACCGACGCCCAGGACCCCGACCTGCTCGACAAGCTCTTCCAGATCGACAACTTCGCGACCCGTATGCGGCGCAACGGGGAAAACTTCTTGGTGCTCACCGGACATGACGGCGGCGAGTCCGACGCCCACGACGAGATCGTCCCCCTGCTCGACGTGGCCCGCGCCGCCACCTCCGAGATCAAGGACTACCCCCGCGTCCGGATGGGCAAGATCCCGCAGACCTCCATCACCGGTATGGCGGCCGACGACATCAGCCACTTGCTCGCCGAACTGCTGGACAACGCCACCGCCAACTCGCCCGAGCACTCCCAGGTCGTCATCAGCGCCCAGGAGCTGGCCGACGGGCGCCTCATGATCGTCGTCGAGGACGAGGGCGTGGGCATCCCCGAGGGCCAGCTCTCCGAACTCAACGGCCGCCTCGCGGGCGACCCCGTCCTGGACTCCGACGTGCCCCGCCACATGGGCCTGTACGTCGCCAGCCGGATCGCCAAGAAGCACGGGCTGGAAGCCAGGCTCGAACCCCGCTCCTTCCGCGGGGTGAGCGCCTACGCGATCATCCCCAAGGAGCTGCTGCGCGTGGCCACGCCACGGACCCCCGGCCAGGCCCGCACGTCGACCGTCCCGTCGAGCGCCCCGACCGCCAAGCCCGTCACGCCCGCCCCGGCCTCCACCCGGCCCCCGGCGAACGGCACGGGCAAGCCCCCCGCGGCGAGCGGTCCGGCGGTGACCTCCGCCGGGCTCCCCCGGCGCAGCGCCACCCCGCACGGGTCGCCCCTGCGGATGATGTCCCGCCCCGGACAGAAGCCGGACACCCCGCAGACCCGGGACGACACCCCGCCCAGGCTGACCGGCGAGGCCAGGGCCGAGCAGATCCGCGACGAGCTCGGGGACTTCTTCGACGGCGAGCGCGAGGCCCGCGAGGGCGGCGGCGACGAGTCCAAGGACGACAAGAAGTGACGGCCCCCGACCCCGTCCAGGGCGCCCCTCCCGGTGCGCCCACGCAGACACCCAAGCAGCGAACACGACCCTCGGCCCAGGCAGGTAAGGCACAGCGATGACTGAATCCGTGAACGACAGTGTTGAGAACTTCTCCTGGCTCATCGACCGGTTCGTCCGCGACGTGCGCGGTGTCGAGCACGCCGTCGTGGTCTCCTCGGACGGCCTGGTCCTGACGCACTCCAGCGACTTCCCCGAGGAGCACGCCGAGCAGCTGGCGGCCATCGCCAGCGGCCTGCACAGCCTCGCCGTCGGCGGGGCCAACCTCTTCCAGAGGGGCGAGTGCGAACAGCTGCTGGTCCGCTTCAACCACGGCCACCTGTTCATCATGGCGATCAGCGACGGCTCCTGCATGGCGGTGCTCACCGCCCCGGGCACCGAGCTCAAGATCGTCGGCTTCCAGATGACCAAGCTCGTGGAGAACGTCGCCCACGTGCTCACGCCGCAGCTGCGCTCGCAGCTGCGCGAGGTCATCCAGAACTGACGACGGTGCCCGTTCGGGAGGAGAGGTTGCCTCGGCTATGAGCTTCCGCAGGCGAAGGAGTAACCGTGTCCGTCCGTTCACCTTCACGGGTGGGCGGACACGGTCGCGGCATCCGCTGATGGTGCAGACCCTGGTCTCGACGTCCGAGCCCGGGCAGGAGCCTCCTGGCACCCTCATGCCGGAGTCGATCAATATCTACAAGCTGTGCCGGGAGACCCGGTCGCTGGCCGAGGTGTCGGCCGAGTTGAACATCCCCCTGGGCGTCACCCAGGTCCTGGTCAGTGACCTGGCCGAACAGGACCTGGTGTACATCCACCCGACCATCACCGGCAGCAGTCCATCGGAAAACCAGGTTCTGGAGAGGGCTCTTCGTGGTCTCGAACGACTTTTCCAGTGACAAGAGGTCGAATCGCAAGAAGATGTCGAGCAAGATCGTCATCGCCGGGGGCTTCGGCGCCGGCAAGACGACCTTGGTGCGCTCGGTGTCGGAGATTCCCCCTGTCACGACCGAGGCGATCATGACCGAGGCCAGCATCGGTCACGACGACACCTCGATCACACCCGACAAGACGACCACCACCGTCGCGATGGACTTCGGTCGCATCACCATCGACGACGAACTGGTCATGTACATGTTCGGCACACCGGGCCAGGCGCGTTTCTGGTTCATGTGGGACGATCTGGTCCGCGGTGCCGTGGGCGCCGTCGTGGTGGTCGACTGCCGGAGGCTCGCGGACTCCTTCGACGCGGTCGACTACTTCGAGACGAACAAACGCATCCCCTACATCGTGGCGCTGAACAAGTTCGAGGGCCACCTCGACTACACCTCCGAACAGGTCCGCGAGGCACTGGAGGTCAGTCCTGAGGTCCCGATCATCGACTTCGACGCCCGGAACCGGCTGTCCGGGGGTGAGGTGCTCAAGACGCTGCTCAGGTACGCGTTGGAGCACAACCGCGCCAGCGAGCCCGTCGCCTGACGGACGGGGAGACCCAGCCCTCCCCACCGCCCCGCAGATTCCCCAGGAAAGTTAGCGACAATGCGCAAGATCCTTATCGTCGGCGCGGGTCATGCCGGCCTGCACCTGGCCCATGGGCTACTGACCCATGGATACGACGTCACGGTGATCACGGGGCAGTCCTCGATGGAGATCCGGACGGGCAGGTCCTCGATCTCCCAACTCACCTTTCCGACGGCTCTCGAACGCGAGCGGGAGCACGATCTGGACCTGTGGAGTGCGCTCTCACCGCAGATCAGGGACTACCGGGTGCACCTCTATCCGGGCAAGGGCCAGCCCCCCAAGACTTTCAAGGGCAGGACCGGCACGAACAACGACTACATCGTGTCGGTCGACCGGCGCGTGAAGATGGCCGACTGGCTGGAGTACTTCGAGGACCGCGGCGGCAAGGTCGTGATCCACGGCGTCACGGTCACGGACCTCGACTACTTCTCGCGGATGTTCGACCTGATCATCGTGGCGGTCGGCCACGGCGAGCTCGGCCAGCTCTTCGACTACGACGAGAGCAGGTTCAGCGGGGCCAGGCCCAGGTCGATCGCGCAGGCGCACATCTACGACGTCTGGCCCGACGAGCACGGCGAGGAGAACACCGGCTGGGCGGCCTCGGCCGCCGACGCGGGCAACATCATCTTCCTGCCGATCCTCACGCAGGAGGGGCCGTGCCACAACCTCCTGCTGGTGGACAAGCGCGGCGGGCCCATGGACGCGTGGCCGGACCGCCCGGGGCCCGACGAGCAGCTGCGCAGGATGAAGGACCTGCTCCGCCAGTACGCTCCGGACTACTTCGAGCGCGTCAAGGACGCCACCCTCTCGAACGGCATCAACAGCACGCTCGTGGAGGAGCTCACGCCCCAGGTCCGCAACCCCGTCGGGGTCCTGCCCTCCGGCGGACGGGTCCTCGGCATGGCGGACGTGGTCGTCACGATGGACCCGTACGTGGGCCAGAGCTGGAACAACTCCACCCGTTGCGCGGAGGCGTACCTGGAGAGCATCATCGAGCACGGTGACCGCGAGTTCGACGAGCGGTTCCTGGTGGGAACGTTCGACCGCTTCTGGGAGTTCGGGCTGCACAACCAGCTCTGGTCGGAGATGAATTCCACACTGTGGGACGCGGGAGACCTGCCGCCGCACTTCTACGAACTCCTCGACGCCGCCGCCAGATATCCGGAGGTGGGCGACCGGTGGATCCAGGGGTGGGACTATCCGCCGGACTTCGCCTCCTGGCTCCTCGACCCGGAACAGTCCAGCCGGTACCTCGCCGAGGTGCGTATGCGGCACGGAGACTGACCGCGTTTGCGCCGTCCGGATTCCGGATGCCCGACGTCCCTGGGATGTCGGGCATCTTTGCTGTTTGGGCTCGTTTCACTTCAGGTTATGTCACTGACCGAATAGCGAAGTGAAATGTCCGAAAAGCGTTCCTGCGTTGTCACGCAACCTGAGCGGCAGTTACGATCCTTCGTGTTGGTGCCTGTAAGCGTCTTATAGTGACGTTTGAGTTTTATGTGACAGCCACCTCGGCGTATCGGGCACTCACGGGACCGGGGCGTCCCCCACGAGAAGGCCCGCGTCGGCAATGAAGGGTGTTCCATGTGTTCCCGTGTGTGCTCGGCCCCCTCCGTCCCCGCTCAGGGCACGGGATCCGGACCTCTCCGGGCAAAGGCGTATCCGGTTCCCGGGTCGTTCACCCCCACCTGCGAGAAAGCGATCGAATCGTGCATCTGCACGGTACGGATACAGGTACGCCGTCCGTGAGGGAGCACGACGCAGAAGTCCTCGTGTGCGTGACGAGAGCGTGAAGCGTGATCGGAGGAAACGCGTTGAACAGCCATCATGTGTACGGCGCTCAGGAGGGGGCGGAGGCTCCCGTCGCCGTGGTGGGGTTCTCCTGCCGACTTCCCGGCGCCCCGGACCCTGACGCCTTCTGGCGCCTGCTCCGCGAGGGCCGCGACGCCGTCACCGCGCCTCCCGAGCGCCTCGGCGGGCGCTCCGGGGAACGCGACGGCCGCTGGGGCGGGTACCTGGAACGGGTCGAGGACTTCGACGCCGCGTTCTTCGGGATATCGCCGCGCGAGGCACTGGCCATGGACCCCCAGCAGCGCCTCATGCTCGAACTCAGCTGGGAGGCCGCGGAGAACGCGAGGATCTCCCCGGCCGACCTCCGGGGCACCCGCGCCGGAGTGTTCACCGGCGCCAACTCCTCCGACTACGCGCTCCTGCGCCAGACCGGCGGCCGTTCGGCCATCACCCACCACACGCTCACCGGGACCCACCGGGGCATGATCGCCAACCGCGTGTCCTACGTGCTCGGCCTGCGCGGGCCGAGCCTGACCGTGGACACGGGGCAGTCGTCCTCGCTGGTCAGCGTGCACCTGGCCGCGGAGAGCCTGCGCCGGGGTGAGTCCGAGACCGCCCTCGCGGGCGGTGTGAACCTGATCCTGGTGCCCGAGAGCACCGACACCGTCGACGAGTTCGGCGGGCTGTCGCCGGACGGGCGGTGCTACACGCTGGACTCCCGCGCCAACGGCTACGTGAGGGGCGAGGGCGGGGCGGTCCTCGTGCTCAAGCTCCTGGACCGGGCGCTGGCGGACGGGGACCGCGTCCACGCCGTGCTGCGCGGGGGAGCGGTGAACAACTCCGGGGAGACCTCCTATCTGGCCCGGCCCGGTGTCGAGGGGCAGGCGCGGGTCCTGCGCGAGGCCTACCGCCGGGCCGGGGCGGACCCGGCGCACGTGGGCTACGTGGAGATGCACGGGACCGGTACGCCCGCCGGGGACCCGGTGGAGGCCGAGGCGTTGGGGGAGGTGTTCTCCCGGAGCCGGAGCGAACCCCTGCGTGTGGGATCGGTGAAGACCAACATCGGTCACCTGGAGGGGGCCGCGGGCGTGGCCGGGCTGCTCAAGACCGTCCTCAGCCTGTCCCACGGACAGCTCCCGCCCACACTGAACTTCGCCTCACCCCATCCCGATGTGGACCTGGACGGATGGGGATTGAGCCCGCAGACCGGCCGCGAGGCGTGGCCCGGCCAGGCCCCGCTCGCGGGAGTGTCGTCCTTCGGGATGGGCGGGACCAACTGCCACCTGGTGCTCGGCCCCCCGCCCACCCAGCGCGCGGGCGCCGGAGCGTCGGGCGGCGGCACGGGCATGGACCTGGTCCCGTGGGTGGTGTCGGCGCGGTCGGAGGCCGCCCTGCGCGCCCAGGCCTCCGCGCTGCACGCCTTCGTCTCGTCCAGGCCGGGCATCAGGGCCGAGGACGTGGGCTACTCGCTGGCCACGACCCGCTCGGTGTTCGAGCACCGGGCGGTGATACTCGCCTCCGGCGGCACCGACACGCGTGAGCTGGAGTCGGTGCACTCGGCCACGCCGCCGGACACCGACCCCAGCCGCCCCGGGCCCGTCCTGGTCTTCCCGGGGCAGGGCGGACAGTGGCCGGGGATGGCGCGCGAGTTGCTGGAGGGCACGGGCAACCTGTCCCGGGTGTTCGCGGCGCGGCTGCGCGAGTGCCAGCGGGCCCTGGACCCCTACGTCGGCTGGTCGCTGCTCCAGGTGCTGCGCAGGGAGCCCCAGGCCCCCGTGGTCGCCGGGTCCGAAGCGCGCGTGGACGTGGTGCAGCCCGTGCTGTGGGCGGTGATGGTGTCGCTCGCTCGTGTGTGGGAGGAACTCGGTGTGCGGCCGTCCGCGGTGGTCGGCCACTCCCAGGGCGAGATCGCCGCGGCCTGTGTGGCCGGAGCGCTGTCCCTGGACGACGGCGCCCGGGTGGTGGCCCTGCGCAGCCAGGCCCTGACCGCGTTGGCGGGCACCGGCGCGATGGCCTCCCTCGGGCTGGACGCGGACGAGGCCGAGCGGCTGACCGGGCGTCTGGACGACCTGTACGTGGCCGTGCGCAACGGCCCGAACGCCGTGGTGGTGTCGGGCGGCCCGCGCTCGGTGCGCGAGGCCGTGCAGTGGTGCGAGGACCACGGTGTGCGGGCGACGCTGATCGACGTCGACTACGCCTCCCACTCCGCCCATGTGGAGGGCATCCGCGACCAGGTCCTCCAGAGCCTGTACGGACTGCGCCCCCGCGCCGCACGGGTGCCGTTCTTCTCCACGCTCACGGGCGGGGAGCTGGACACCGCCTCGACCCCTCTGGACGGCGGGTACTGGTTCTCCAACCTGCGCGGCACCGTACGGTTCGACCAGGCGGTGCACGCCCTGGTGGCCTCCGGGCGGCGGACCTTCCTGGAGGTCGGGCCGCACCCCGTGCTGGCGTTCGGGATCGAGCAGATCCTCGCCCTGTCCGGAGGAGGGGGGCACGTCGTGCCGACGCTGCGCCGCGACTCCGGGGGCGCCCAGCAGTTCCTGACCAGCGCGGCCAAGGCGTTCGCGGTCGGCGTGGACGTCGACTGGAGCGGCCTGTTCACCGGTAGCGGGGCCAGCGTCGTCGACCTGCCGACCTATCAGTTCCAGCGCCGACGCCTGTGGCCCGACACTCCGGCGGTGCCGTCCCCGGCCGCGTCCGCGGAGGCCGGGGACCCCGTGTCCGAGCCGGACGGGGACGGCAGCGCGCCCCGGGCCCGCGCGTGGGCCCGGGAGGAGCTGGAGGAGCTGGTCCGGACCCGCAGCACCGCGATCCTCGGACTCTCCGAGCACGAGGACGGCTGGGAGCGCCGCACCTTCCGCGACCTGGGCTTCGACTCGGTGATGGCGGTCGAGCTGCGCAACGATCTGGCCGGGGAGACGGGCCTGCGGCTGCCGCCGACCCTGCTCTTCGAGGTGCCGACGGCCGAGGGGATGGTGGACTTCCTGCTCCGCGAGCTCGCCGCGTCCCCGGCTCCCCGCCGGGCACCGGAACGCCGCCCCGCGACGGCGGCCGGGCGCACGCCCGCCGAGGACGACCCGATCGCGATCACCGCGATGGCATGCCGCCTTCCGGGCGGCGCCGACTCGCCCGAGCGGCTGTGGCGGCTGGTCACGGACGGGGAGGACGCGATCGGCGGCTTCCCCGACGACCGGGGCTGGGACCTGGACGGCCTGTACTCCGCCGACCCCGGGACGCCGGGGCGCACCTACACGCGTTCGGGCGGGTTCCTCTACGACGCCGCCATGTTCGACGCCGACTTCTTCGGCATCAGCCCCCGAGAGGCCGACGCGATGGACCCCCAGCAGCGGCTCCTGCTGGAGACCTCCTGGGAGGCGGTCACGCGGGCCGGTCTGGAGCCCGGGGAGCTGCGGGGGCAGGAGGTCGGGGTGTTCGTGGGCGCCATGCCCGCCGACTACGGCCCCCGGCTCGCCGACCCGGGGCCGGGCGCCGACGGCGGCTACCGGCTGACCGGCAGCACCCTGAGCGTGGCCTCGGGCAGGATCGCCTACGTGCTCGGACTGCACGGGCCGGCGATGACCATCGACACCGCGTGCTCCTCGTCCCTGGTGGCGCTGCACCAGGCCGTGCGCGCCATCCAGCGCGGCGAGTGCTCCATGGCGCTGGCGGGCGGTGCCACGGTGATGGCCACCCCCGGTATGTTCCTGGAGTTCTCGGCCCAGCGCGGGCTGTCCCCGGACGGCAGGTGCCGGGCCTTCGGCGCCGGAGCGGACGGAACGGCCTGGGCCGAGGGCGCGGGCATGCTCCTGCTGGAACGCGTCTCGCACGCACGACGCGCGGGCCGCCCCGTCCTGGCCCTGGTGAGGGGCAGCGCCGTCAACTCCGACGGCGCGAGCAACGGCCTGACCGCGCCCAGCCGGGAGGCCCAGGAGAGGGTGATCCGGCAGGCGCTGGAGTCGGCCCGGCTGACGCCCCGGGACGTCGACGCGGTGGAGGCCCACGGGACCGGGACCCGGCTGGGGGACCCCATCGAGGCCCGGGCCCTGATCTCGGTGTACGGCGGCGACCGCCGGGGAGAGGACGAGCTCCGCCTGGGCTCGCTCAAGTCCAACATCGGCCACGCCCAGGCCGCCGCCGGCGTGGCCGGGGTGATCAAGACCGTGGAGGCGCTGCGCAACGGCCGGCTGCCCAGGACGCTGCACGTCGACCGGCCCACCGGCGAGGTGGACTGGGAGGACAGCGGGGTGCGGCTGCTCCGTGAGGAGGAGCCGTGGCCGGACAGCGGCCGCCCCCGCCGGGCCGCGGTCTCCTCCTTCGGGATCAGCGGCACGAACGCGCACGTGGTACTGGAGGGAGTCGCGGACGAGGGCGCCCCCGTCGTCGTGCCCGACCTCCCCTTCCGGCGCCGCCGCCACTGGACGGTGCCCGAGCCGTCCGCCCCCGCCCCCTCCGCCGAGCCGCTGCTGGGCGACGGGCTCGCCCTCGCGGACGGGCGGACCGTGTTCAGCGGCAGGATCGGCACGGCCGACCACCCCTGGGCGGGCGACCACGGCCTGCTGGGCCGGGTCGTGCTCCCCGGGACCGCGGTGGTGGACTTCGTCGCGCGAGCCGCGGCGGGTTGCGGGGCCGCGACGGTGCGCGACCTCGTCCTGGAGGCGCCGCTGGTGCTGGTCGGCGACCGGGCCGTGCTGTTCCAGGTCACCGCGGGTCCTCCCGGTGAGGGCGGCCGGCGCGAGGTGCTGGTCCACTCGCGCCCGGAGGACGGCGACGGCGTCCCGTGGACCCGGCACGCTTCCGGAACCCTCGAACCCGGCGGCCCCGCCGACCCGCAGGAGGCGTGGGAGTGGCCGCCCGCGGACGCGGAGCCGGTGGACACCGGGGCCGACTACGGCCTCCTGGAGGCACGCGGGTACGCCTACGGGCCGGTTTTCCGGGGCCTGCGCTCGGTCTGGCGGCGCGACGGGGAACTCCTGGTCGAGGCCGTCCTCCCCGACGGGGCTTCGGACGGCGGTGCCTTCCACGGCCCCCATCCGGCCCTGCTGGACGCCGTCCTGCACGCGGTGCTCGCGCACGGCGCGGACCAGCGCCGCCTCCTGGTGCCCTTCGCCTGGTCGGGCGTGCGCGTCACGCCCTCCCGGGACGGCGGCGCCCCCCGGACGCTGCGCGCGCGGATCACCGAACTGGGGAAGGACCGCTACCGCGTCCTGGCGGTGGACGGGAACGGCGCCCCGGCGGTGGCCGTGGACGAACTGGTGCTGCGTCCCCTCGACGCGGACTCCCTGCCCGAGCGCGATCCGGCCGAGGTGTCCGGGCTGTACGAACTGGTGTGGGAGAGGGCGGCCGTTCCCGTTCCCGTCCCCGGGGCGGGGGTCCCCACCGGCCTGCCCGACCTGGCCTCCCTCGGCCCGGACGACCCCGTGCCGCCGACGGTCTACACCGAACTGCCGCCCACCGAGGTCTACGCGGAGGACACCCACGTCCCGGACGCCGTCCGGGCCGGACTCGACGCGGCGCTGGGCACCGTTCGCGCCTGGCTGGCCGACGAGCGGTTCGCGCACGCGCGGCTGGTCGTGGTGACCTGGCGCGCCGTGCCCACCGAGGCCGGGAGCGGACTCGCCGGACTGGGGGCGGCCCCGGTGTGGGGCCTGCTGCGCGCGGCGCAGCGGGAGCACCCCGGCCGTCTCGTGCTCGTGGACTCGGACGGGTCGGAGGAGTCCCACCGGGTGCTTCCCGGAGCGGTCGGGCTCGGCGAACCGCAGACGGCGCTGCGTGCGGGCGCGGTCCTGTTGCCCCGGCTCGCCAGGGTCGACGACGGACGGCCCGCGTCCACGGGCGCTTCGTGGCGGTGGGACACCCGCCGCCAGGGGTCCCTGGAGCAGCTGGAGCCGTTGCCCGCTCCGGAGGCCGCGAGGGAGCTCGGACCCCACGAGGTCCGTCTCGCGGTCCGCGCCGCAGGGGTGAACTTCCGTGACGTGGTGGTCGCGCTGGGCCTTGTCGAGGGCGAGAGCGGCATGGGGCTGGAGGGCTCCGGCATCGTTCTGGAGACGGGCGCCGAGGTCACGGGCCTGGGACCGGGTGACCGTGTGACGGGCATGTTCGACGGCGCGTTCGGGCCGTTCGCGGTCGCGGACGGCCGCAAGCTCGCCCGGATCCCCGAGCACTGGTCCTTCGAGCAGGCCGCGGCCGTTCCCGTCGCCTTCCTGAGCGCGTACTACGGTCTGGTGGACCTGGCCGCGGTGCGCCCGGGGGAGAGCGTCCTGGTGCACGCCGCCGCGGGCGGTGTCGGCACGGCCGCCGTCCAACTCGCCCAGTACATGGGGGCGAGGGTGTTCGGTACCGCGAGTCCGCGCAAGTGGGCGCATCTGGGCGCCTACGGACTCGACGAGGACCGGTTGGCCTCCTCCCGGACCCTGGAGTTCGAGGACCGCCTGCGCGCGGCGAACGACGGGCGCGGAATGGACGTGGTCCTCAACTCGCTGACCGGGGAGTTCGTGGACGCGTCACTGCGGCTGCTGCGCTCGCCCCGGGACGGTGAGGGGCCGGGCGGCCGCTTCGTGGAGATGGGCAAGAGCGACATCCGCTCCGAGGAGGGCGTCGCCGCGTCCCATCCCGGCCGCAAGTACCAGGCGTTCAACCTGCCCGACGTGGCGCCGGAGCGCATCGGCCAGATGCTGGGGCGCGTCATGGAGCTGTTCGCCGGGGGAGTGCTGTCGCTGCCCCGGATCACCGCCCACCGGGTCCGGGACGTACGGGACGCCCTGCGCTCCCTGCAACGCGGGGAGAACGTCGGCAAGCTCGTCCTGACCGTTCCGGCACCCTTCCCGCAGGAGCGCACCGCGCTGGTCACGGGCGGCACGGGGACCCTGGGGCACCGCACGGCGCGCCATCTGGTCACCGGTTACGGTGTGCGCCACCTGCTGCTCACCAGCCGGAGCGGTCCGGGCGCGGAGGGGCAGGAGGCGCGTACCGCCGAACTGGAGGCCCTCGGCGCCCGGGTGGAGGTGGTCGCCTGTGACGCCGCGGACCGGGAGGACCTGGAGCGGGTCCTGCGCGCGGTCCCCGGGGACCGCCCCCTCGGCGCGGTGGTCCACGCGGCCGGCGTGCTCGACGACGCCACCGTCGCCTCGCTCACCGCAGAACAGGTCGACAGGGTGCTGCGTCCCAAGGTCGACGCCGCCTGGAACCTGCACGAGCTGACCGCCGGAGCCGACCTGGGGGCGTTCGTGCTCTTCTCCTCGGTCGCCGGAGTGCTCGGCAATCCCGGCCAGGCCAACTACGCGGCGGCCAACGTCTTCTGCGACGCGCTGGCCCACCACCGGCGCGGGAGCGGACTGCCCGCCACCTCGCTGGCGTGGGGGCTGTGGGCCGGCGCCAGCGGTATGACCGGCCACCTGGACGGGACCGACCTCGGCGCCCTCAGCCGGGGCGGCCTGCTCCCGATGCGCCCCGAGGAGGCCCTGCGACACCTGGACACGGCCCTGACGCGGGACATGGTCAACGCCGTTCCGGCCCTGTTCGACGCCACCGCCGGCGCCGACGCGCCCCGCGTCCAGGCGGGGCCGACCGCGCCGGAGGCCGGGGACGTCCCGGCGGACGGACGGGAGGAGGCCGCCGCCGACCGGTTCACCGAGCTGTCGGGGGCCGAGAGGGACCGTGCGCTGCTCACCGAGGTCCGTGCGCACACCGCCGTCGTCCTGGGGCACGGCGCCGACGCCGGACCCTCACGGGTGGACGCCGACCGGCCCTTCAGCGAACTGGGGCTGGACTCGCTCACCGGGGTGGAGCTGCGCAACCGCCTCAGCTCGGCGGTCGGCGTACGGGTCCCGGCCACGGCGGTCTTCGACCACCCGACCCCCCGCGCGCTCGCGCGGCTGCTGGCGGACCTGCTGGCCGAGGGCCGCCCGGAGGTCCCCAGGCAGAACCACACCGACACCGACACGTCCGCCGACGACGCCGGAGCACAGGAGAGCAGCATCGATGCGATGGGGGTCGCGGACCTCGTGAACCTCGCTCTGCGGGGCGGGGCCCACGCATCTTCCAGTGGACAGGAGACGGCAGATGACTACCGATGACCACCGACTGGTCGAGGCGCTCAGGTCCGCGCTGAAGGAGAACACCCGTTTACGGCAGGAGGCCGACCGGGCCTCCTCCCGAGAGCCCGTCGCCGTCGTCGGGATGGGCTGCCGCCTGCCCGGCGGTGTCGACTCCCCGGAGGGCCTGTGGGACATGGTGGTCCAGGGGCGCGAGGCCGTCGGTCCGCTGCCCGGCGACCGCGGATGGGACGTACCGTCACTGCTCGGTGAGACGGGGGACGGGCCCCGTTCGGCGATGGTCCAGGGCTCCTTCCTCGACGACGCGGCCGCCTTCGACCCCGGTTTCTTCGGGATCTCACCCCGCGAGGCCGAAGCGATGGACCCCCAGCAGCGCCTCCTGCTGGAGGTGGCCTGGGAGTCCGTGGAGCGCGCGGGGATCGCCCCGTCCTCGCTCGCGGGCACCGACACCGGCGTCTACGTGGGCGCCATCGGCCAGGAGTACGGTCCGCCGATGTCCCAGGCCCCGGCGGACGGGCACGCGATGACCGGTACCACGACCAGCGTCGCCTCGGGCAGGATCGCCTACACCCTCGGGCTGACCGGCCCCGCGCTGACGGTGGACACCGCGTGCTCCTCGTCGCTCGTGGCCGTGCACCTGGCCGTGCGGGCCCTGCGCGCGGGCGAGTGCTCCCTGGCGCTGGCGGGCGGGGCCACGGTCATGGCCTCGCCCGGGCCCCTGATCGAGTTCACCCATCTGCGGGGCCTGGCGGCCGACGGGCGCTGCAAGGCGTTCGGAGCGGACGCGGACGGCGCCGGGTTCTCCGAGGGCGCGGGCATGGTGGTGCTGGAGCGCCTCTCCGACGCCCGCCGCAACGGGCACCGGGTCCTGGCCGTGATCCGCGGCGGCGCCGTCAACCAGGACGGCGCCTCCAACGGCCTCACCGCGCCCAACGGGCCCTCCCAGGTGCGGGTGGTCCGCACGGCCCTGGCCGACGCCGGTCTCGGCCCCGGCGACGTCGACCTGGTCGAGGCGCACGGCACGGGCACCACCCTGGGCGACCCCATCGAGGCGCAGGCCCTGCTGTCCGCCTACGGCCGGGAGCGGCCCGCGGACCGGCCCCTGTGGCTCGGCTCGCTCAAGTCCAACATCGGCCACGCCCAGGCCGCCGCCGGGATCGCCGGACTCATTAAGACGGTGCAGGCCCTGCGGCACGGGCTGCTGCCCCGGACGCTGCACGCCGACGAGCCCACGCCGCACGTGGACTGGTCCTCGGGGGCCGTCAGGCTCCTCAGCGAGGGACGCCCCTGGCCGCGGGCCGACAGGCCGCGCCGTGCCGCGGTGTCCTCCTTCGGGCTCAGCGGCACCAACGCCCACCTCGTGGTGGAGCAGGCCCCGGCCGAGGAGGACGGGGGAGAGCGCCCCGCGCGGACGGGCGCCCCCGGGCGGAGCCTGCCCTGGACCCTCTCCGCGCGCGACTCCGCGGCGCTGGAGGGGCAGGCGGCGCGGCTGGCCGACCACCTCCGCGCCCGCCCGGACGCCGATCCGGCCGACGTCGGCTGGTCGCTGGCCACGACACGGTCGGTGCTGGAGCACCGCGCGGTCGTCGTCGCGGACGACCGCGCCGCGTTCCTGGCCGCGCTGGACGCGCTGGCCGACGGACGGCAGCCCTCCGGAGCGGTGCGTGGACTGGCCAGGGGAGAGCGCGAACCGGTCCTCGTCTTCCCCGGCCAGGGCGGCCAGTGGGCGGGCATGGCCGCGGAGCTCCTGGACGCCTCGCCCGAGTTCGCCCGGCGCGTCGCCGAGTGCGAGCGGGCCCTGGCCCCGTACGCGGACTGGTCGCTGACCTCGGTTCTGCGGGGACACGGCGAAGCGGCCCTCCTGGAGCGGGTGGACGTGGTCCAGGCGGCGCTGTGGGCGGTGATGGTCTCCCTCGCCGAACTGTGGCGCGCCCACGGCGTGCGCCCGGCGGCCGTGGTGGGCCACTCCCAGGGTGAGATCGCCGCCGCCTGCGTGGCCGGCGCGCTCTCCCTGGAGGACGCCGCGAAGGTGGTGGCGCTGCGCGGCCGGGCGGTCCTGGAGCTGTCGGGGACCGGCGCCATGGCCTCGGTCGCCCTACCGGCGGACCCGGTCCGCGAAAGCGTCGCCGCACTGGACGGCAAGGTCCACGTGGCGGTCGTCAACAGCCCGGAGGCCACGGTCGTGGCGGGCGAGCCCGAGGCGGTGCGCGCCCTGGTCGCGCGGTACGAGGCCGAGGGCGTCCGGGCCCGGATGGTCGCGGTGGACTACGCCTCCCACACGCCCCACGTGGAGCGCCTGCGCGAACGCCTCACCGCCTCGCTGGCCGGGATCACCCCGAGGCAGCCCGAGATCCCCGTGTACTCCGCCCTCACCGGAGGCAGGCTGGGACCGGTGCCGATGGACGCCGAGTACTGGTACCGCAACCTCGCCGAGACGGTCGACTTCGCGGGCGCGACCAGGGCCCTCCTCGCCGACGGGTACGACACGTTCGTCGAGTCCGGACCGCACCCGGTGCTCACCCCGGCCATCCAGGAGACCGCCGAGGCGGCGGAGGCGACGGACGCGGTGGTCCTGGGCACGCTCCGCAGAGGGGAGGGCGGCCCCGAACGCTTCCTGACCTCGCTGGCCGAGGCCCACGTGCACGGTGTCGGCGTCGACTGGCGGCCGCTGTTCGGCGACTCCCCCCGGGTCGTCGACCTGCCCACCTACGCCTTCCAGCACCAGCGGTACTGGCGTGCCCCCGGCGCGGCGGCCGTCTCCCGGCCCCCCGCCGGGGAACACGGCGTCCGGCGCACGGCGGACCCGCTGGAGGAGTGGACCTACAAGGAGGACTGGGTCCCCGCCGGCGCGGGCACGGCCCCTCCCGGTACGCCCGGGACCTGGCTGCTGTTCGGCTCCGGTCCGGCCGACCCCGCCGTCACCGACTGCGTCGCGGCGCTGACGGCGCGCGGGCACGTCGTCCGCGCGGTGGACGTGCCCGGGTCCGCGGACCGCTCCGCCGCGGCCCAGCTGGCCATGACGGCCGTCAAGGAGGTCGACTCCGTCGTCGGGGTCCTCTCGGCGTACGCCCTGACCGCCGACCCCGCGGCTGCGGCCCTGTCCGCGCCCACCGCGTTCTCCGGGCACCGGCGCACCGTCCTGCTGACGCAGGCCCTCTCGGACGCCGGGGTCACCGCGCCCCTGTGGTGCCTGACACGGGGGGCGGTCACGGCGGGCAGCGGAGTGGCCGACCCCGCGGCCGCGCTCGTGTGGGGGTTCGGGCGGGTCGCCGCCCAGGAACAGTCCGAGCGCTGGGGCGGCCTGGTCGACCTGCCCGCCGCCCCGGAGGAGGGGGCGGGCGAGACCCTGGCCGCGTTCCTGCTCGGTGAGCGCGCGCCCGGCGAGGACCAGCTCGCCGTCCGCGGCGGCGAGGTGCTGGTCCGCCGGATCGTCAGGGAACCGCTGACCCGCTCCGCGGCCGTGCGCCGCTGGAAGCCCTCGGGAACGGTCCTGGTCACCGGCGGCACCGGAGCGCTGGGCGCGCACACCGCCCGGTGGTTCGCCCGCAACGGAGCGGAGCACCTGCTCCTGGTGAGCCGCCGGGGCGCGGACGCCCCGGGGGCCCGGGACCTGGAGGCCGACCTGCGCGCGAGCGGAGCCCGGGTCACCTTCGCCGCGTCCGACGTCGCCGACCGCGACGCGCTCGCCGCCGTTCTGGAGGGCGTGCCGTCCGAGTACCCGCTCCGCGCGGTGGTGCACACGGCCGCGGCGCTGGACGACGCGGCGATCGACGCGCTCACCCCCGACCAGTTGGCCCGCGCCCTGCGGGCCAAGGCGGACGGAGCCGTGCACCTGCACGAGCTCACACGGGACGCGGACCTGTCGGCGTTCGTCCTGTTCTCCTCGGTCTCGGCCGTGTTCGGCGTGTCCGGCCAGGGGAACTACGCGCCCGGCAACGCCTTCTGCGAGGCCCTGGCCCACCACCGCCGCGCGCTGGGGCTCCCGGCCACGTCGGTCGCGTGGGGCGCCTGGGCGGGGGGCGGTATGGCCGGAGAGGCGGACGTCGCCGAGCTCCTGCGGCGGCACGGGCTGCCCACGATGGACCCCGAGGCCGCGGTCGGCGCGCTCCAGCACGTCCTCGACCGGGACCTGCCCGCGCTCGCCGTCGCCGACGTCGACTGGCCGCGCTTCCGCACCGCCTTCACGGCCAACCGGCCCAGCCCCCTCATCGGGGACCTCGGGCGCACCTCCGTCGGGCACACGGCGCCCGGCGGTGACGGCGCGGACGCCGCCGCCGGACTGCGGGCGCGCCTGGCGGGGACGGACCGGGACGGCCGGGTCCGCGCCGTCACCGACCTGGTGTGCGAACAGGTGGCCGCCGTCCTCGGATACCCCTCCGGGGAGGCCCTGGACGCCGAACGCGGCCTCAAGGACCTGGGAATGGACTCGGTGACCGCCGTCGAGATCCGCAACCGGGCGGCTTCGCTCACCGGTCTGCGGCTGCCGTCCGGACTCGCCTTCGACCACCCCACGTGCGCTGCCCTGGGCCGCCACCTGGAGGAGCGCCTGTTCGGGAACCCGGAACAGGTCGTGATGGCCGGGCTCGACGGCGTCGAGGCGGCCCTGCGGGAGGACGGCGGCCGGGGTCTGGACCGCGACGCCGTCGCCAGTCGGCTCCGCGCCCTGCTGCGCGACCTGTCCGGGGACGACGGCGCCCCGGACGGAGGCGACCGGGACCTGGAGTCGGCGACCAGCGAGGAGCTCTTCGCCTACATCGACGAGGCCCTCCTCGACTGAGCGGCCGACCCCGGAGCACGACCCGAGGCATCCGGGCCCCGTCACGGCCGGGCCGTGACGGGGCCCGTCCTCCCCGAACCCACCGCCCCTGGCCCGACACCGGGGTGACGAACGACGCGAACCTGTGAGGCGGCCCCATGCCGGACGACGCGCGACTTCTCGACTACCTCAAGCGGGTCACAGCCGATCTGCGCCGTACGCGTTCCGAACTGAGCGACCTGAGGACGCGCGGGTCCGAACCCGTCGCGATCGTGGGGATGGGCTGCCGCATGCCCGGCGGCGTCGACTCCCCGGAGGGCCTGTGGCGCCTGCTCGACGCACGAGCGGACGTCATCGGCGACCTGCCGGACGACCGGGGCTGGGATCTGGAAGCGGTGTCGGACCGTCCGGGAGGCACCCGGTCGGGCGGCTTCCTCGACGACGCGGCCGGTTTCGACGCCGAGTTCTTCGGGATCTCGCCGCGCGAGGCCGCGGCGATGGACCCGCAGCAGCGGCTCATGCTGGAGGTGTCGTGGGAGGCGGTCGAACGCGCCGGCATCGACCCCTCCACTCTGACGGGAAGCGCTACCGGGGTGTTCACCGGGATCAGCGTCAGCGACTACGCGGGGGGCTCCGCCACGGGTGCGCTCCCCGTCCCGGAGGAGGCCGAGGGCTACCTCCTCACCGGGACGGCCACGAGCGTGGTCTCGGGCCGGGTGGCCTACACGCTGGGTCTGGCCGGACCCGCCCTGACGGTGGACACGGCGTGCTCGTCCTCGCTGGTGGCGCTGCACCTGGCCGTGCGGGCGCTGCGCGCGGGCGAGTGCTCCCTGGCCCTGGCCGGCGGGGCCACGGTGATGTCCGGCCCGGCACTGCTCTCGGAGTTCGCCAGACAGGGAGGGCTGGCGCCGGACGGCCGCTGCAAGGCGTTCGGCGCGGGCGCGGACGGCGCGGGGTTCGCCGAGGGCGCCGGCGTGCTGGTGCTGGAGCGGCTGTCGGACGCCCGCCNTCCGCGGCAGCGCGGTCAACCAGGACGGCGCCTCCAGCGGGCTGACGGCACCCAACGGGCCGGCGCAGGTGCGGGTGGTGCGCGCCGCGCTCGCGGACGCCGGTCTGGGCCCGCAGGACCTGGACGCGGTCGAGGCGCACGGGACCGGCACGGAGCTGGGCGACCCCATCGAGGCCGAGGCGCTGTCGGAGGTGTTCGGGACGGAACCGGCGTCGAGGCCGGTCCACGTCGGCTCGGTGAAGTCCAACCTCGGGCACACCCAGGCGGCAGCGGGCGTGGCCGGGGTCATGAAGGTGGTGCTGGCGCTCCAGCGGCGGGTCCTGCCCGCCTCGTTGCACGCGGGAACGCCCTCGCCGCTCGTGGACTGGTCGTCGGGCCGCCTGCGCGTGCTGTCGGAGCCGGTGGAGTGGCCCCGGGGGGAGCGGGTGCGCCGGGCCGGGGTCTCGGCGTTCGGGATCAGCGGTACGAACGCCCACGTGATCGTGGAGGAGGCACCCGAGGAGGCACCCGGGGAGGACGCCGCCGAACCGGTCGCGCCCGGGAGCACCGCATCCGGGATCGTCGGCGGGCCACCGGTGTGGACCCTCTCCGCCCGCGACCCCCGGGCGCTCAGGGAGCAGGCGGCCCGCCTGCGCGACCGGCTGGAGGAGACGCCCGGAACGGACCCGGCCGAGGTGGCCCGCTCCCTGTACGCGACCCGCACCCTCTTCCCCCACCGCGCCGCGGTCGTGGGAAGCGGGTCCGGGCAGCTCATGGAGCGGTTGGACGCGCTGGCCGGGGGTGACCGGGCCGAGGGCGTGGCCACCGGGACCGCTCCCGGCCGCTCACGCGCCCCCGTGTTCGTCTTCCCCGGCCAGGGAGGCCAGTGGGAGGGGATGGCCCGGGGCCTGCTGGAGTCCTCGCCCCCCTTCGCCGAGGCCGTGGCCGAGTGCGAGGGGGCCCTGGCCCCGTTCGTGGACTGGTCCCTGACCGCCGTCCTGCGCGGCGCCCCCGGAGCGCCCGCGGTGACCGGGGAGGACGCCCGCGTGGACGTGGTGCAGCCCGTGCTGTGGGCGGTGATGGTGTCGTTGGCCCGGCTGTGGCGCGCCGCGGGGGTGGAGCCCGCCGCCGTCGTGGGGCACTCCCAGGGGGAGATCGCCGCGGCCTGTGTGGCGGGGGCCCTGACCCTGGAGGACGGGGCCCGCGTCGTCGCGCTCCGCAGCCGTGCGCTGCGGGAGATCGCCGGGCACGGGGGCATGGCGGCACTCGCGGTCTCCCCCGAACGGACCGTCGAGCTGGTCTCCCCGTGGCGCGGCCGCGTCGGAGTGGCCGCGGTCAACGGCCCCGAGTCGACCGTCGTCTCGGGCGATGAGGACGCGGTCCGAGCCCTCGTCTCCGCCTGCGCCGAGGGCGGTGTGCGCGCCCGCCGCGTCGACGTGGACTACGCCTCCCACTCGTCCCACGTCGAACGGGTCGCGGACCGCCTGCGCGCCGAACTGGCCGGTATCCGCCCGCAGAGGGCGCGAATCCCGTTCCACTCCACCGTCGCCCCCACCGCCGAGTGGGCGCCGGGGGACGCGTCGGCCGGCGACGCGGTGGAGGGCGCCTCGCTCGACGCCGACTACTGGTACCGGAACCTGCGCCACCCCGTGCTGCTCGCCCCGGCCGTGGACCGCGCCGCGGCCCGGGGCGGCCCCTTCCTGGAGGTGAGCCCGCACCCGGTGCTGACCCTGGCGATCGAGCAGATCCTGGAGGCCCGGGGCCACCGCGGCCGCACGGTCCTGGGCACCCTGCACCGCGGCGAGGACGGGCCCACACGGCTTCGGACGGCGTTCGCCGAGGCGCACTGCCACGGCGCGGACGTCGACTGGAGCCGGGTGCTCGGCGGCGCCGACGGCTCCCCGCCGGTGGAGCTGCCCACCTACCCGTTCCAGCGCCGGCGCTACTGGCTGTCCGCGCCGCGCACCTCCGGAGACCCCGCGGAACTGGGCCTGGAACGGTCCGGCCACCCCCTCCTCGGCGCGCGCGTCCCCGTGGCCGACACCGGACAGACCCTGTTCACCGGTGTGCTCGACACCGGCGGCCACCCCTGGCTCGCCGAGCACCGGGTCGGAGGACGGGCCCTTGTGCCCGGTACGGCGATCGTGGAGCTGCTGCTGCACGCGGGACGCGAGTGCGGCTGCCCCGAGATCGCCGACCTCGTCGTCCTCGCCCCGGTGGAGCTGCCCGGGGAGACCGACCGGGGGACCCAGGTGCAGATCACGGTGGACACCCCAGGGGAGGGGGGACGGCGCGCCGTCCGGGTGCGCTCCCTCTCCCCGGACGGCGACTCGTGGACCCTGCACGCCCAGGGGGAGCTCGCCCCCGCCTCCGGAGGGCCCTCGGAGTCCGTGGCGGCCCCGGGCGCCGACGCCGTACCGGTGCCGGTCGAGGACGGCTACGCCTTCCTCTCCGCGCACGGCTACGACTACGGCCCGGCCTTCCGCGGCCTGCGCGCCGCGTGGGCGGACGCCTCCGGGGTGTGGGCCGAGACCGAGCTCGACCCCCCGCCCGGGGACGCCCCCGCCATGGCGGGGCCGCACCCCGCGCTGGCCGACGCGGGACTGCACGCGCTCCTCCTGCACGACCTCGCGGAGGGGTCGGGTCGCGCACTCCGGCTGCCGTTCTCCTGGAGCGGCGTCAGGCTCCACTCGGCGCGAACGCCCTCGCGTACGCGGGTCCGGATCACCCGGACGGGCGCCGACACCTGCTCCGTGGTCTACGCCGACGCCGACGGCGCCCCGATCCTGTCCATCGACGCCCTCACGGTCCGCGAGGCCCCGGCCGCCGCCGACACCGCGCCCAACGCCCTCTTCCGGCAGGAGTGGCGCGAGGTGGAGGCGCCCGCCGACACGGCGGCGCCGGACCCCGGCACGTGGGCGGTGGTCGGACCCGCGGCGGAGCCGGGCATCGCGCACCACCCCGACGCGGACGCGCTGCGGGCGGCCCTCGACGCGGGAGCGCCCGCGCCCGGCCTCGTCCTGCTCCCGGCGGGCGGCGACGGGCCTCCCGGCGGGCGCACACGCGCCGGGCTGCACCGGGTGCTGGAGTCCGTGCGGGTGTGGCTGGACGACGAGCGCCTCGCCGCCGCCAGGATCGTGGTCGTGACCGCGGGAGCGGTCGACCCCCTGGAGGCCGGATCCGGCGCCGAGCGCCCCGTGGACCTGGCCGCGGCGGCGGTGTGGGGACTGGTCGCCTCCGCCGAGACGGAGAACCCCGGACGCTTCCTCCTGTTGGACACCGACCGGTTCGACGCCCGGCTCGTCGCCGCGGCCGTCCGCACCGGGGAGCCGCGCGTCGCCGTGCGCGACGGCCGCCTGTACGCCCCCCGCCTGGCGGAGGCCCGCCCGGACGGCGAGGGACTGGTCCCGCCGCAGCGGCGCTCCGACTGGCGTCTGGAGTCACGCGAGCCGGGGCGGGTGGACGGGCTCGCCCTCGTCCCGTACCCCGAACAGCTGCGTCCCCTGGAGTCCGGGGAGGTCCGTGTCGCCGTCCGCGCCGCGGGCGTCAACTTCCGCGACGTGCTGATGACCGTGGGCATGCACCCGGAGCCCGTGAGCATCGGCCACGAGGGAGCCGGCACGGTCGTCGAGGTCGGCCCGGACGTGCACGACCTCGCGCCGGGAGACCGGGTGATGGGCCTGTTCCCCGGCGCCTTCGCGCCGGTCGCCGTCGCACCGCGCGGGTTCGTGGCGCCCGTGCCGGAGGGGTGGGACGACGCCTTCGCCGCCGCCGTGCCCGCCGTCTACCTGACCGCCCACATCGCGCTGGTGGAGGAGGCCGGGCTCGGTCCGGGTGACCGTATCCTGATCCACTCCGCGGCCGGGGGAGTGGGACAGGCCGCCGTCCACCTGGCCCGGCACCTGGGCGCCCGCGTCCTCGCCACCGCCAGCCCCGAGAAGTGGGACGTGCTGCGGGAGGCGGGTGTCCGGGAGGAGCACATCGCCCACTCCCGCCAGCTCGACTTCGAGGAGCGCTTCCGCGCGGCCGGTCCCGTCGACGTCGTCCTCAACTCCCTCGTCGGGGAGGCCATCGACGCCTCCCTGCGGCTCATGGCCCCCGGCGGAAGCTTCGTGGAGCTGGGACACAACGAACTCCGCGACCCCGGACGGATCGCGTCCGAGCACGGCGGCGTCCGGTACCGCACGGTCGACCTGTCTGCCCTGCCCGCCGAGCACGTACAGCGCGCCTTCAACGCGATCCTGCCGCTGCTGGAGAAGGGCGAGCTGCCCGGCGTCCCGGTCACCCGCTACCCCGTCGAACGGGCGGTCGACGCCTTCCGGCTCATGCAGCACGGACGCAACGTCGGCAAGATCGTGCTCGACATGGCCACGCGCTTCCGGCCCGGCGGCACCGTCCTGGTCACCGGCGGGACCGGCACGCTGGGCGCCCTGGTCGCCCGCCACCTGGTGGTCCGCCACGGGGTCACCAGCCTCGTCCTGACCGGGCGGCGCGGGCGCCGGGCCCCCGGAGCGGCCGACCTGGCCGCGGAGCTGGCCTCCCTCGGCGCACGGGTGGAGATCGCCGCCTGCGACGTCGCCGACCCCGACCAGGTCGCGGCGGTCCTGGACGGGCTTGCGCCCGACCGCCCGCTCGTCGGTGTCGTCCACGCCGCCGGGGTGGTCGATGACGCCACCGTCACGCGGCTCACCCCCGAGGCGTTGGAGCGGGTCCTGGCCCCCAAGGTCGACGGGGCGTGGAACCTGCACGAGGCCACCGCCGGCCTCGACCTCGACGCCTTCGTGCTGTTCTCCTCGGCCGCGGGCGTGCTCGGCTCGGCCGGGCAGGCGGGGTACGCGGCGGCCAACTCCTTCCTGGACGCCCTGGCCCGCCACCGGCGCTCCCTCGGTCTGCCCGCGCAGTCCCTCTCCTGGGGCAGGTGGGCCGACCGGAGCGCGATGACCGCCCACCTCGGCGACGCCGATGACGTCCGGATGAGCAGGACGTGGGGGGTGGAGGCGCTCAGCGCCGACGAGGGGTGCGCGCTCATGGACGCCGCCGCGGACACCGGCCTGGCCCATGTGCTTCCGGTGCCGATGTCCCTGTCCGCTCTGCGCGCCCGGGCCTCCTCCGGGAGCGGCGTCCCCGCGCTCCTGCGCGGTCTGGTGCGCCCGTCGGCTCCCGTTGAGGGCGACCGCGCACGCGACACCGCCGACGTGCTGCGGGCGGCCGGAGAGGGACCCGAACGCCGTGCGCTCCTGGAGGAGCTGATCGGCTCCCGGGCCGCGCGGATCCTCGGCCACCCCTCCGGTCACCGCGTCGACCCCGAACGGGACTTCCTGGAGTCGGGGTTCGACTCGCTCACGGCCGTCGAGCTGCGCAACCACCTCCAGGAGGCGACGGGGCTGCGGCTCCCCGCCGGGCTGGTCTTCAACCACCGCACCCCGGCCGCCCTGTCCGCGTACCTGGAGGGGCAGATGGGCGCGGTGCGCGGAGGGAGCCCCGAGGGCCCCGAGGTCCGGCGGAACCCGGAGACCCCGGAGACCCCGGAGGCCCCGGAGGCCCCGGGGCGGACCGTCCCGGCCGCCGTGCCCGTCGCGTCCGCGGCGCCCGCGTCCCACGGCGGTCTCGTCGAGCTCTTCCGTGAGGCGTGCCGCGACGGGCGCCCCGAGGACGCGGTCGCCCTCGCGCGGATCGCGGCGCGCGGACGCCCCGTCCTCGCCCCGGGGGAGCCCTGGCCCGTCTCCCCCACCCGGCTCGCCACCGGCGCGGCGGAACCCGTCCTCGTCTGCTTCCCCTCGCTCGTCATGACCTCGGGGGCACAGGAGTTCGCGCGGTTCGCCGCCACGTGGCGGGGACGGCGCGGCCTCCACGTCCTGACCGCTCCCGGGTTCGCCCCCGGTGAGCGGCTGCCCGCCGACCGCGACACCCTCGTCCGGGTCCAGGCGCAGGTCGCGCTCGAGGTGGCGGGCGGCCGTCCGCTCGTCCTCGCCGGGCGTTCCTCGGGAGGATGGCTGGCGCACGCCGTCGCCGAGGAGCTGAGCCGCCGCGGTTCGGCCCCCGCGGGCCTGGTGCTGCTCGACACCCCGGTGCCGGACGAGCCCGGCGTGCTCCCCATCGTCACGGAGTCGGTGACCGCGCGAGCCGACGAGTTCGCGTTCCTGGACGCGGACCGCGTCACCGCCATGGGCGCCTATCTCGCGATGTTCGCCGACTGGAGGCCCGGCTCCCTGGCGTGTCCGGTCACACAGGTCCGGCCGACCGGCCCCGTGCGCGGCTCCAACGGCGCGGCACTGGGCCTGGGCTGGGTGTGGCCGCGCCCGCACAGCCGGGTCGAGGTGCCCGGAGACCACCTGACGATGATGGAGGAGCACGCGGGGACCACGGCCGCGGCCGTCGAGGAGGCCCTTGCCCGGCCCGAGCCCGTGCGGAGGGTCCGGTCGGTGGTGCGCCGCCTGCGCGACCGCGTCAGGGACCTCGGCTGAGCCCTCCCTCCCGCCGCGGAGGCCGCGTCCCGCGGCGGGAGGGGGACACGGGGCCGGGTTCCACGGGGCCTGTGTCCGGACGGTTCCACGGGTCCTGTGCCCGGACCGGTTCGGGGCCGGTTCGGGCCGCCGCGGGGGAAAGGCGCACGCCCCGGAACAGAACGGGCCCGCCGGGCGTTGGCCGGTACGTGCCCGCGGCGCCCCTTCGCCCGCCCGTGGCCGCGCGCCCACCGCGCGCCCGGCGGCGAAAACCGGTTGCCGTCCCTCCTACCCTTGACTACTGATGAGCACCACCACGCCCGCGCCCGCCGCGGACACGCTGCGTTCCCGGTTGCGCGACCTCATGCCCTCGGACCGCCACCGGCTCCGTCGGCGTATCGACGGCCTGGCCAAGATCGGCGACGAGCGCCGCCGCGCCTCCGTCGCCGCCCAGATCTCCGGGGACGTCGACGAGGCGCTCCTGCGCGTGAACCTGCGCCGCGAGTCCGTGCCCGAGTTGCACTACCCCGAGTCCCTGCCGGTCAGCGCCCGGCGCGAGGACATCGCCGAGGCCATCCGCGACCACCAGGTCGTCATCGTCGCCGGTGAGACCGGCTCGGGCAAGACCACCCAGCTGCCCAAGATCTGCCTGGAGCTGGGGCGCGGCGTCATGGGCACCATCGGCCACACCCAGCCCCGGCGGCTGGCCGCCCGCACCGTCGCCGAGCGCATCGCCGAGGAGATCGGCACCCCGCTGGGCGAGACGGTGGGCTACAAGGTCCGCTTCACCGACTCCTCCAGCGACAGCACCCTGGTCAAGCTGATGACCGACGGCATCCTGCTCGCCGAGATCCAGCACGACCGCATGCTGCGCCAGTACGACACGCTCATCATCGACGAGGCCCACGAGCGCAGCCTCAACGTCGACTTCCTGCTGGGCTACCTCAAACAGTTGCTGCCCCGGCGCCCCGACCTCAAGGTCGTCATCACCTCGGCCACCATCGACCCCGAGCGCTTCTCCCGCCACTTCGACGACGCCCCCATCGTCGAGGTCTCCGGGCGCACCTACCCGGTCGAGGTCCGCTACCGGCCCATCTCCGAGGAGATCCTCGACCCGGAGGAGAAGAATCCGGGCGGCGGCACCGACCGCGACCAGACCCAGGCCATCCTGGACGCCGTCGACGAGCTCGGCCGCGAGGCACCCGGAGACGTGCTGGTCTTCCTCAGCGGCGAGCGCGAGATCCGCGACACCGCCGAGGCCCTGGAGAAGAAGAGGCTCCCGGGCACCGAGGTCCTGCCGCTCTACGCGCGCCTGTCCACGGGCGAGCAGAGACGCGTGTGGTCCTCGCACAGCGGACGGCGCATCGTCCTGGCCACCAACGTCGCCGAGACCTCCCTGACCGTCCCCGGCATCAAGTACGTCATCGACCCCGGCACCGCGCGCATCTCCCGCTACTCCCACCGCACCAAGGTGCAGCGCCTGCCCATCGAGGCGGTCTCCCAGGCCTCCGCCAACCAGCGCAAGGGCCGCTGCGGCCGCGTCTCGGAGGGCATCTGCATCCGGCTGTACTCGGAGGAGGACTTCCTCTCCCGCCCCGAGTACACCGACCCCGAGATCCTGCGCACCAACCTGGCCTCGGTCATCCTCCAGATGGCCGCCCTGGGGCTGGGCGACGTCGCCGCCTTCCCGTTCGTGGACGGCCCCGACCACCGCCAGATCAAGGACGGCGTCAACCTCCTCAACGAGCTGGGCGCCCTGCACCCCGACGAGTCCGGGGGCAAACGCAGGCTCACCCCGACCGGCCGCCGCCTGGCCCAGCTGCCCATCGACCCCCGTCTGGGCCGGATGGTCCTGGAGGCCGAGGAGCGCGACGTCCTGGGCGAGGTCCTGGTCATCACCGCGGCCCTGTCCATCCAGGACCCGCGCGAGCGGCCCACGGACAAGCAGCAGCAGGCCCAGCAGGCGCACGCCAGGTTCACCGACAAGGAGTCGGACTTCCTGGCCTACCTCAACCTGTGGAACCACCTGCGTGAGAAGCAGCAGGAGCTGTCGGGCAACCAGTTCCGCAGGATGTGCCGCGAGGAGTACCTCAACTACCTGCGCGTACGCGAGTGGCAGGACATCCACGGCCAGCTCCGGCAGGTCCTGCGCTCCATGGGCGTGGAGGTGCCGCGCCCGCGCGAGGAGGCCGCCGACCCCCGCGGCGTGCACATGTCGCTGCTGGCCGGACTCCTGTCGCACGTGGGCCTCAAGGACCCCGAGAAACACGAGTACCTGGGGGGCCGGGGCGCCCGCTTCGCCGTCTTCCCCGGTTCGGCGCTGTTCAAGAAGCAGCCCCGCTACGTGATGGTCGCCGAGCTGGTGGAGACCTCCAAGCTCTGGGGCCGCATGGTGGCCCGGATCGAGCCGGAGTGGGCCGAGGAGCTGGCCGGGGACATCGTCAAGCGCAGCTACAGCGAGCCGCACTGGGAGCGCAAGCGCGGCGCCGTCATGGCCTTCGAGCGCGTCACCCTCTACGGCGTGCCCATCGTCGTGCAGCGCAAGGTCTCCTACGGAAGGATCGACCCCGAGCTGTCCCGGGAGCTGTTCATCCGCCGCGCCCTGGTCGAGGGCGACTGGGAGACCCGCCACCACTTCTTCCACGACAACCGCAAGCTCCTGGACGAGGTGGAGGACCTCGAACACCGCGCCCGGCGCCGCGACATCGTCGTGGACGACGAGACGCTGTTCCAGTTCTACGACGCCCGCCTGCCGGACTCGGTGGTCTCGGCCGCGCACTTCGACTCCTGGTGGAAGAAGGCACGCCGCACCGAGCCCGAGCTGCTGGACTTCACCCGCGAGGAGCTCATCAACGAGGGCGCGGGGTCGATCAGCGAGGACGACTACCCGGACGTGTGGCGCCAGGGCGAGTTCGCCTTCCCGCTCAGCTACCAGTTCGAGCCGGGCAGCGACTCCGACGGCGTCACCGCGCGCGTCCCGGTCAAGTTCCTCAACCAGGTGGAGGACACCGGGTTCGACTGGCAGATCCCGGGTCTGCGCGCCGAGCTGGTGACCGCGCTCATCCGCTCGCTGCCCAAGCCGCTGCGCCGCAACTTCGTCCCGGTCCCGGACAACGCCGCCCGCGCGCTGGCCGGGCTGACCCCCTACGGGGTGCCGCTCACCGCGGCGCTGGCGGACGAGCTCACCCGGACGGCGGGGGAGCGGATCGCACCCGGCGACTTCCAACTCGACAGGGTGCCCGACCACCTGCGCATCACCTTCCGGGCCGTGGACGACCGGGGCCGGACCCTGGCCGAGTCCAAGGACCTGGAGAAGCTGCGCGCCAAGCTCAAACCGCGTCTGCGCGAGGCGATCTCGGCCGAGGCCAAGGGCGTGGAGAAGAAGGGCCTGACCTCCTGGGACTTCGGTCCGCTGGAGCAGACCCTGGAGCGCAAGGCGCTGGGGCCCAAGGTCAAGGGCTACCCGGCGCTGGTGGACGAGGGCGACAGCGTCGCGATCCGCATCTTCGACACCCGTCCCGAGCAGCGCGCCGCGATGTGGGCGGGCACCCGCCGACTGCTGCTGCTCACCGTGCCGTCCGTGGCGAACGTGGTGAGCAAGGGGCTCAACAACCCCGACAAGCTGGCCCTGGCCGACAACCCGCACGGTTCGATCCGCAGGATGCTCGACGACGCCGAGACGGCCGCCGTCGACCACCTGCTCGCCCGCGAGGGCGGCCCGGTGTGGAACGGCGAGGACTTCGCCAAGCTCGCCGACCGGGTGCGCGCCGACCTCGGCGACACCCTGGCCGAGATCCTGGACAAGTCCGCGCGCGTCCTGGTGCTGTGGCGCAAGGTGTCCAAGAAGGTCAAGGGGACCACGTCCCTGGCCGTGCTGCCCTCGCTCAACGACGTGCAGGGCCAGCTCGGCGACCTGGTGGGCGAGGGTTTCGTGACCCGCACCGGCCTGGCCCGCCTGGACGACCTGCACCGCTACCTGCGCGGGGTGGAGTACCGGCTGAACAAGCTGCCGGAGAACCCGCGCCGCGACCAGGTGAACATGTCCAAGGTCGAGCAGATGCGCCAGGCCGTGGCCAAGCTGCGCGGGAGCCTGCCGCCCGGCCGGGCGGCCGACCCGGACGTGGCGGAGCTGCGCTGGATGCTGGAGGAGTACCGGGTGAGCCTGTTCGCGCAGGAGCTGCGCACGGCCTACCCGGTCTCGGACAAGCGCATCCTCAAGGCGGTCGAGGCCGTCAAGGCCGCCGAGCGCAAGTAGGGGCCGCGGCCGCCGGGGTGCTCCCCCCGGCCTACCGCGAAGGAGCCCTGCCCGGTTGATCGGGCAGGGCTCGTCGTCATTCGAGCGTCTTGGCGATGTCGCTCATCTTGCGGTACAGGCGCATGCTCCCGGGGATTCCGCGGAATCCGTGTTTCTCGTAGAAGGTGTACGCGTCCTCGTCCAGAGCGTCGACCACGAGGAACCGGACCGCGAAGACCTGGTTGCCCGCCAGGGCCCGTTCGAAGGCGTCCACCAGCAGAACCGGGCCGAGTCCCTGTCCCTGGTAGCGGGTGTGCAGCGCCAGCCGCGCCAGCAGCACCGCGGGAATCCTGTGCATGCTGCCCCGGGCCAGGGACTTGGGCAGCTCCTCCCTCTCCAGGGTCATGGAGGTGAAGGAGTAGTAGGCCGCCACCTCCGTGCTGCCCTCCTCGCACCAGACGAAGGTGGCGGCGGTGTTGTTGGCCCGGGCGTGCAGCGCGCTTCTGCGCAGCCAGGAGTCCAGTTCCTCCTTCCCGCAGGAGAAGGAGTCGGTCCGGTGCGCCCGCTGGAGGGGCTGGCAGACGAACACGTTCGGGCTACCTCTTCACGATGGAGCGGTGCTTGCGCACTGCGGAGGCCAGCTCCTCAATCGGCTGGGCGGGTTCCTCCAGGGACTCGACCATGGCGTCGAAGAACGCTGAGGGGACCGTCGTGGTCTGCTCGCGTTCCACGACCTCCTCGGCCGCCTCCCGGGCCACCCGGACAACGAACTTGGAAGTGGACTCGTGGCTGATACGGGCCGCCTCGAGGAGCAGGTCCTTGTCCTCGGGCGTAAGGCGGACTTCGATGCGTTCTGTGGCGGTGCTCATGAGGGCGTTCTCCTTATGCCTCCGGCTTTTCAGCCATCGCGCGTACGCGATTGGGGAGCAGGCAATATCGATTGTACGGCACTTGTACGGGGTTCTCTATCGGAAAACGGTGTCCTTTGGAGTAGGCGCACCATCGCGTCCTGTTTAGGTGACGAGTCGGAAGCAGGTTCTGCGCCGCTTAAGGCGATGCCGTGCCGCGCTGGGGGAGGGCTTCGGGAACCGGATTTGCCGAGTCCGCCCTCGGGGTCGGAGACCAGGACCTGTAGCATGCGCCGTGGACTCCAGTGGTGTAGACCACTGTCGGGTGGACAGCACAGGCGCGAGGGAAGCGAGGCCCCCGGTGGGCGAATCGGCGGACGGCTCGATGGACGGCAAGCGGCTCCTGCTGGTGGGCACCTACACCCCCGACTCCGACCCTCCCGGGGAGGGCGAGGGGATCTACCGCGTCTGGTTCGACCCCATGACCGGCGAGATGACCGACGGCGGCGCGGCCGCCCGCACCCCGGGCCCGTCCTTCCTGGCCTTCCGCGAGGACCCGCCCACGGTGTACGCGGTCAACGAGCGCGAGAAGGGCACCGTCACCGCCTTCCGGATCGACGGCCGGGCCGCGCTCACCGAACTGGGCCAGGCCCCGACCGGCGGCGGGTCGCCCTGCCACGTGCTCGCGCGCGGTCCCGAGCTGGCGGTGACCAACTACGCCAACGGCGTGGCCACCGTGTACGCCCTGGCCGGTGACGGCTCCCCCGGCGAGGCGGTGGAGCTGGCGCACTCCGGAAGCGGCCCGGTCACCGACCGCCAGGAGGGGCCGCACGCGCACAGCGCCGCCGCCCCCGACGAGCACCACCTGCTGGTGGCCGACCTGGGCACCGACGAGTTGCGCGTCCTACGCGGCGGCGCGGAGGTCGGCGCCGTCTCCCTGCCTCCGGGCACCGGGCCCCGGCACACCGCTGTCTCCGGCGAGTACCTCTACGTCGCCGGTGAACTGGACTCGCGCGTGCACGTCCTGCGCTGGGATTCGGCCACCGGCACCGCCGAACACCTGGGCTCCGTCGAGGCCACCGGTGAGGAGGCGGCGGGCCAGAACTTCCCCGCCGAGATCCTCACGAACGGCGACCACGTGTACGTGTCCAACCGGGGCGCGGACACGATCGCCACCTTCGCCGTCCGCGACGGCGGCGCCCGCCTGGAGCACGTCGCCAACACCCCGGCCGGAGGGCCGTGGCCGCGCAACTTCACCGTCGTACGCGGCCACCGCGAGGAGCCCGACCACCTGGTCGTCGCCGCTCAGAACGGGAACTCGCTGGCCTCGCTGCTCCTCGACCCCGACACGGGCGTCCCCGCCGACACCGGCCACCGGCTGCGCCTGCCCGTCCCCGTGTGCGTGCTCCCGGTTCCCATCACCCGCATCCGTCGCTCCGGGGCCGTGACTGCCTGACGGCGCCCCGGAGCTGACGGCGCCCCGCGCGGCGGACACCAGGGCCAGGCCGCGGTCAGCCAGCGCCCGGGCCAGTTCAGCCGCCATCCGATCCGGTCCGATCGGTCCAGCCGCCATGACCTCTTCTCTCTCTTCTGCTCACTTGGCGGTCTTGGTGTGGCCCGGGAACACCGGTTCCCGGGCCACGGCCGTCACCGCCTACTGCCTACCGCCTTCTGCTGGACGCCGCATCCGACCAGCCCCAGGACGCGCGCGACCCGGACTTCGGCGGCAGCTTCGACTCCGTGTGCCACCGCCGCGCCTGGGCGGGAACCGCCGCCAGCGGCCTGCTCGGTTGCGTCTTCTCGATCTCCGCCGCCAGCTCCCGGGCGGTGTCACCGCTCAGCATCACCATCCGGCCGGTGTGCGCCGCCCAGTACTGGCCGGTCGCGTTGCCGTGCCACACCGTCCACCCCCGCTTGCGGTAGGTGGCGCGGAGGCGCCCCACCTCCTGGGGGACGGAGGCCTCCACGGTCTCCAGGGTCATGACCGCGCTCATGCCGTACCGCCTTCCAGAACCCGCAGCGCCTTCCGCAACTCCTCGGCGCCTCCGCACACGACCAGCTCGGGCTGACCGGTGGGGGTGGTCCGGGTGCTGGTCGCCACGAGGCAGGGTCGTCGCTGTCCTCCGCGCAGTTCGCAGATGAGGAAGTCGGGGAACTCCTCGCGCAGCGTCAGCACGGTCGCGCTCGGCCTCAGGTGGTAGCCCTCCATGGCGCTCACTGTCCCATCCGGGGGAGGGGAACCACTGGGGCCACCGGGGCCAGCGGCTCGGACGCGTGCCACCGCAGCTCGAAGAACATCCCAGGTCCGCGCAGGGATTGGAAGCTCCCCCACCGAGAAGCGAGGGCGTTCACCAGAACCAGGCCGCGCCCGCCCTCGGCGTGGGTGTCGGGGGTGACGATTCGGAGGGACGGGGTTCGTCCGTAGGCGTCGAGGACCTCCACGCGCAGCCAGCCGTGGAAGAGGAACGCCCGGACGTAGAAGTCGCCGCGTTTCGGGCTGCTGAACGGGGCATGCCTGACGTTGTCGGTCGCCAGCTCCGAGAGCAGGAGCAGGGTGTTGTCGGTGGTCTCCTCCGGGGCGTCCGAGAAGGCGAGCTTGCGCGCCAGCCAGTCGCGGGCTTCCCCCACGCTCTCGGGACGTCCGACGAACCGGAAGGAGCAGCACCGCAGTGGCAGGCGGCGTCGCGGGTCGGGGG